>DASXCN010000474.1:0-1770 GCA_036491155.1 Solirubrobacteraceae bacterium
CGGTGCTCTCGAGACAAGATCATGGTCGAAGGCGTAGACCACCGCGGCGGCACGGTCGCGCAGTTGCAGTTTCGTGAACACGTGGTTGATGTGCGTCTTCACAGTGCCCTCGCCGACGAATAGCCCGGCGGCGATCTCGGCGTTCGTCTTGCCCTGCCCGATGAGCGCGAGGACCTCGCGTTCGCGGCCTGTCAGTGCATCGAGCCTGGCGTCTGAGCCTGCGGGCGCGGGCGCGGTGCGGTAGATGGCCAGCACCCGCCCGGTGACGGCCGGATCGAGCCACGCTCCGCCCTCGGCCACCACCCGGACGGCTTGCTGCAAGTCCTTGGCAGGCACGCCCTTGAGGATGAAACCGGACGCCCCTGCCCGCAAGACGCCCGCCAGCACCTCGTCATCGTCGAACGTAGTCAGGGCCAGCACGGGCGGGCTGCCGTCGCGGCCCCGCAGCGCGCGAGTCGCCCGCACGCCGTCGACCATCGGCATCCGCACGTCCATCAGCACTACGTCGGGCGTCAGCGAGCCGACCGCCGCGATCACCTCGCTGCCGTCGGCGCACTCGCCGACGACGTCGAAGCCGAACTCTGCGCGCAAGATGCCGCGCAAGCCGGTTCGCACGAGCTCCTGGTCGTCGACGAGCAACACCCGGATCATGTCGCGCCCTCTCGCCTTCGGCTGGGATTCAGGGGGAGAACGGCTCTTACCAGCCAGCCGTGGCCACCGGGCCCCGCCGTGCAGGTGCCGCCCAGCGACTGTGCCCGTTCGCGCATGTTCAGGACCCCGAACCCGGTGCCGGTGCCGGTCGTGGGTTCGGCCGCGGTGTCGACAGCCAGCCGTACCTCGTCTGCACCGACCGCGATATGCACCGCAGTCTGCGATCCGGGTGCGTGCTTGATCGCGTTGGTCAGCGCTTCCTGCACGATTCTGTACAGAGCAAGGCCGGTAGTGGCCGGCAGCCGCGCGACGTTCCCGTCCACGGTGAACGCGGCGTCGGCGCCGGCGGACCGGAACTGCTCGATCAGTACCGGCAGGCCGTCGGCGCCGGGCAGCGGCGATGTCCGGCCGGCGTCACCATCCTGATGCAGCATCCCGACAGCCATCCGAACCTCGTCCAGGCTCGCGCGGCCGAGGCGCTCGGCCTCGGCCAGCGAACGCGCGGCGTCGTCCAGGCCATGCTCCACAGCCAGCCGAGCGCTAGTGACATGCAGGAGCGACACCGTGAGCGTGTGCGCGATGACATCATGGAGCTCGCGGGCGATGCGGTTGCGCTCCTCTGACCTGGCCCGTTCGGCCAGGCCAGCCTGGGCTTCTCTGAGCTGTGCCACAAGATCGCGCTCTCGCCGGACCAGCAGGCCGGCTGCGACAGAGAGCGTGATGCCCCCCATCCAGGCGGCCCAGCCCGGGTCGGCGTACATCCACCGCCACTCGACAGCGAACAGGACCAGAGTGCCGGCCCAGTAGACCAGGGCATCCTGGCGTCCTCCGGTGAGCGCGCACCAGACGCCGATGAGGCACACAGCGAACCAGCTGAGGCTGGTCGAGGTGGCGTGCCCGAGTACCGCCAGCCCGGCGGTCGCTACCGCCGCGCTCGGCAGCAGGTATCGCCGCTGCCGTTGCCAGAGAAGCGATGCACCGCCGCCGATGGCCGCCGCTGCTGCGACGGCCGCAGCAGCAGGGTTCGGGCTCAGCGGCAGGAGCCCGATGCCGACCAGGACAGCGAACAATCCGAGAGCTATCCAGCGCGCCCATCCCGCCGAGAACTCGGCGGGATGG
>DASXCN010000475.1:0-5574 GCA_036491155.1 Solirubrobacteraceae bacterium
CGGGGAAGGGGTCGGTGGGGTCCAGCACGTAGGAGGCCGTGCCGGTGATCCAGGCGCGGCCGGTGATCTCGGGGATCACCGCCGGTCGCCCGCCGACGGTCGTCTCGCCCACCAGCCGGCCGGTGAAGCGGGTGCCGATGAGCGACTCGTGCACGAACGGCGCGTCCAGCTCCAGCCAGCCGCGGGCGTGGCGCTGAGCCATGCGGGCGCTCGTGCCCGTCCCGCACGGCGAACGATCGACCCAGCCCGGATGGATCGCGGTGGCGGCACGGCCGTCGGCGAGCGGGTGAGTGGGGGTGGGCGCGTCGGTCCAGATGACGTGGTGGCAGCCGCGGATCGCCTCGTTCTCGGGATGGACGGGCTCGGGCACCGCCGCCATCAACTCCAGGCCGGCATCGATCAGCGCCGGCGCGTTCTCGGGCGCGACGGTCAGGCCCACGGCGGCCGCGTCAGCGATGGCGTAGAAGTTGCCGCCGAAGGCCATGTCGTAGCTGATGCCGCCGGCCACGCCGTCGAGCTCGTGCACGAACGCCGGGACGTTGCGGATCGTCACGCTGGTGGCCTTGCCGTCGGACACCTGCACGCGCGCCTCCACTAGGCCGGCGGGAACGTCGAGGCGGACAATCGTCTCGGGCTCGGTCACCGCCACGCGTCCGGTCTCGACCAGCACGGTCACCACCCCGATCGTGCCGTGCCCGCACATCGGCAGATATCCGCTGACCTCGACGAACACGACGCCCCAATCGGCATCGTCCCGGCACGGGGGCTGCAGGATCGCGCCGGACATCGCCCCGTGGCCGCGGGGCTCGTTCATAAGCAGCTGGCGGATCTCATCGTGCTCGCGCTCCAGGCGCAGCTTGCGCTCCAGCATGGTGTCCCCCGGCAGCGCGCCGACGCCGTCGACGATCACCCTCGTCGGCATTCCTTCGGTGTGGGAGTCCACGGCGTCATAGCGGGCGGCGATGGCCATGCTGGCCGTAGATCTTAAGATGGTGGGACGTCCGCTCGCGAATCAGCCCGCCGCGGGGCGGGCGGGTCCGTTTCCAACGCCCAGGAGCTGTCCATGCGCTTTCCCGGAATCATCCCCGCTGTCACCACGCCCTTCACCGAAAGCGACACGATCGACTTTGCGGCGCTCCAGGCCAACGTTGACGCGCTCGTGCACGGCGGCGTACACGGGCTGGTGGCCACCGGGACGATGGGCGAGAGCGCCAGCCTCGACCTCGACGAGCGCAAGGCCGTGACGGCCGCCATCTGCGAAGCCGCGGGCGGACGGGTGCCGGTGCTGGCGGGGATCGCCGCCCCCACGGCGCGCGTGGCCACCCTGTACGCCCTCGCCGCCCAGGAGGCCGGGGCAAGCTCGCTCATGATGCTCCCGCCGCTGAACTACAACGGGGACTTCAGCGAGATCTCCGGATACTTCGCCGCCGTCGCGCGGGCCACCGGGATGGAGATCATGGCCTACAACAACCCCGGGGCCAGCGGCGTCGAGCTCTCGGTGGAGATGATCGCCCGCTTGGGCAACGAGGTCGAGGCGGTGGTGGCGATCAAGGAGTGCTCGGGCGAGACGCGCAACATCGCCGCGATCATCGGGGCCACCGGCGAGGACTTCGAGGTGGTGGTCGGCGGCGACGACTTCGCGCTGGAGGGCTTCTGCGCCGGCGCCACCGGCTGGGTCTCGGGCGTCGCGAACGTCCTGCCCGCCGAGTGCGTCAGGCTCTATGACGCCTGCCGCAAGGGCGATCTGGCCACCGCGCGCGAGATCTACCAGCGCATGCTGCCGCTGGCGCGTCTGGACTTCGATCCCAAGCTCGTCCAGTACTTCAAGGGCGCGATGGAAGAGGTCGGGCTGCACGGCGGACTCTGCCGCGAGCCGCGGATGGCGCTCACCGAAGCCGAGCAGGACATCCTCGCCCACGCCATGGACGTCCTCGGCGCGACGCCCGTCGCCCAGCCGGCCTAGCCGATGTCAGCCACGCTGCACGGAGTCGACCCCCGCACCGGCCGGCCCGGACCAGAGATCGCCGAGTCCACCGCCGACGAGCTCGACGCGGTCATCGCCGCTGCGGCGCAGGCCGCCCATGATCCGCGCCTGACTGACGCCTCACGTCGTGCGCAGATGCTGCGCGGCGCCGCGGGGCGACTGCGCGAGCGCAAGGACGAGATCGTCGCGCTGGCGGGCGGCGAGACCGGGCTGCCCGAGGGCCGCCTGAGCGGCGAGCTTCAGCGCACCGCCGTTCAGCTGGAGATGCTGGCCGACGTCATCGTCGGCGGCGACCACCTCGAGGTCATCATCGACCCCGCCGACCCCCAAGCCGCGCCGGTCCCCCGACCCGACGTCCGCCGGATGCTGCACCCCGTCGGACCGGTGGCGGTGTTCGGCGCGTCCAACTTCCCGCTGGCCTTCAGCACCGCGGGCGGCGACACCGCCTCGGCGCTGGCCGCGGGCTGTCCGGTGGTGGTCAAGGGCCACCCCGCGCACCCACGCGCCGGCTCGCTGGTAGCCGAGCAGGTGAGCGCGGCGGTGGCTGACGCCGGGCTGCCGGCGGGCACCTTCGGGCACGTGCTCGAGGCCGGCTTCGGCCTGGCCCAGCGCCTCGTGACCGACGATCGCATCGAGGCCGTGGCCTTCACCGGGTCGCTGCGCGGCGGCCGGGCCATCATGGGTCACGCGGCGGCGCGCCCGCGGCCCATCCCCGTCTATGCGGAGATGGGCAGCCTCAACCCGGTGGTCGTCACCGAGGCGGCGCTGGCCGCCCGTGGTGCCGAGATCGCCGACGGGCTGGCGGCGTCGGTCGCCACCTTCGGCGGCCAGCTGTGCACCAAACCCGGGATCGTGCTGTTCCCGGCCGGCGCCGCCGGCGACCGCTTCTGCGACCTGGTGGGCGACCGGCTGACCGCCGCGGCCACCCAGGTCCTGCTGACCAAGGCCATCGCCGACGGGTTTGCGGCGGGTCTCGCCGACGTCGACGCGGTGCCGGGGGTGACCCGGCTCGGCGAGCGCGCAGCGCCCGCCGGCGACGGCGAGGCCGACGCCATCTTCGCCGCCGCCGCGCCCACCGCCTACCGCGCCGACGCGGTCGCGATGAACGCCGAGGCCCTGCGTGAGGAGCACTTCGGCCCCGCGGTCATCCTGGTGGCCTACGCCGACGCCGGCGAGGTCGTCGACGCACTGCGACCGCTGGGCGGCCAGCTGGCCATCTCGATCCACAGCGAGCCGGCCGACACCGAGTGGGTGCAGGCCATCCTGCCCCAGTGCGTGGCCCAGGCGGGCCGGATCGTCTTCGACGGTTTCTCCACCGGGGTCTCGGTGTGTTGGGCAATGATGCACGGCGGCCCGTACCCGGCCAGCTCCAACGCGGCGGCGACATCGGTGGGGATGACCGCGATCGGACGCTTCCTGCGGCCGGTCGCGTATCAGAACGCGCCCGCGGCGCTGCTGCCCGCGGGGCTGGCCGACGACAATCCGCTCGGGGTGCCGCGCCGGGTGGACGGCGTGATGGAGTAGCCGCGGCGGCGTGGGTCAGGCCGGCGCAGCTGCCGGCGCGCGTTCCAGGATCATGTCGGCGGCCTTCTCGGCCACCATCAGCGTGGGCGCGTTCGTGTTGCCGCCCGGGATGACCGGCATGATCGACGCGTCCACCACTCGCAGCGCCTCGAGGCCGTGCACGCGCAACTGGCTGTCCACCACGGCATCCTCGGCGGTGTCGCTCATCCGGCAGGTCCCCACCGGGTGGTAGATGAGCATCAAGCGCCGGCGGATGTCGGCCTCGATGTCCTCGTCGTCGGTGGCGTCGGCGCCCGGCTTGATCTCCTTGATGATGATCTCGGCCGCCTCAGGCTGGCGGGCGATCTCGCGCGCCAGCTTGACCCCGGCCACCAGCGAGGCGAGATCCTCGCGCGCCGACAGGGTGTTGGTGAGGATGCGCGGCTTGTCGGTGGGGTCTGACGAGCGCAGCCACACGCGCCCGCGCGCCCGGGGCGACACGAGCACCGGGGCGATGACCATCGCATGCCCGTCGTAGGTCTCGGCGCCGTGGTCGTCGTAGTAGGCGGCGCCCATGTGGAACTGGATGTCGGCGGCGGGGAGCCCGCCGCGGGTGCGATGGAAGGCCACGACCTCGGCCACGGTGGAGGTGAGCGGCCCCGAGCGCCGCAGCAGCCACTCCGCCAGGAACCGTGGCTGCTCGGCGACCAGCAGCGTGTCGGTGTCCGACACCTCCCAGATGGCTGTGACGAACGGATGGTCCTGGAGGTTGCCCCCGACGCCGGGCAGGGCGTGGCGGACCTCCACGCCCACGGCCCGCAGCTCATCGGGGTCCCCGACCCCTGACAGCTGCAGCAGCTGGGGGGAGCCGATGGCCCCGGCACTCAGCAGGACCTCACGGTCGGCTCGCAGTACCTGGCTGCCCCTCCGGCCTTTGCCGACGCGCACTCCGACGGCGCGATTGCCCTCGAGCTCGACGCCCAGCACGGGGGCGCGCGGGACCACCACCAGGTTGGGCCGCTTCCGCGCCGGGCGCAGGAACGCGTCGGCGCTGGAGAACCGTCGTCCGCTCGACTGGGTGACCTGGAACATCGACACGCCGTCCTGCTCGGGTCCGTTGTAATCGGCGACCCATGGGATGCCGGCCGCCGCGCTGGCAGCGATGAGGCGCCGGTCCAGCGGTCGCGGCGATCGCTGCTCGGAGACGCGTAGCGGGCCACCGGCGCCGTGCCACTCCGAGGCGCCGCGCGCGTTGTCCTCGGAGCGGATGAAGTACGGCAGGACGTCCTGATAGCCCCACCCCGGCGCTCCCTGGGCCGCCCAGGCGTCGTAGTCGAGGGGCCGGCCGCGGACGTAGAGCATCGCGTTCATGGAGCTCGAGCCGCCCAGTCCCTTGCCGCGCGGGATATAGAGCGACCGCCCGTCGACATGGGGCTCGGGCTCGGTGGCGAAGTCCCAGTCGAGCTTGCTGTGGAACTGCTTGGCGAACGCGGCCGGGATCTTGATGTTGGGCGAGCGGTCCTTGCCCCCGGCCTCCAGCAGCAGAACGCGGACCTGCGGGTCGGCCGACAGGCGGTTGGCCAGTACGCATCCGGCTGAACCGGCCCCGACGATGATGTAATCGAAGCTCTGCATGTGCGCTTGCCCAGGAGGGGCCATCGTCGGCAGTCTGACGGGCGCGCAACCAAATCACCACATCGCGCGTTAGTAGTGGAGAGATCCGCACCGCGGCTTGATACGGTCAACAGCGTGTGCAGGTTGCTGTGATTTGGGGGGTTCGCCCGATGCCGTACGTTCGCTGCGCTAGCTGTGGAGTCCTGAGTTACACGTCGCCGGGCGCGAGCGCGAGGGCGTGCCCAGACTGTGGGGTGCCTGCCGCCCGGACGGACGACGGCGCCGACAGCCCCGATGGCTCAGAACGCAGGCTCGACGCCCTGATGCGCCTCACCCGCGACCTGCTGGACGCCGACATCGCCGTTCTGACCGAGATCGGCCAGGGACGCGAGACCGCGCGGCGCGCCGCTGGAGAGTGGCCCGGGATGGACATGTTCGAGGGCGCCTCGTCCCCGCTGGAGGACACCGTCTGC
>DASXCN010000476.1:0-2623 GCA_036491155.1 Solirubrobacteraceae bacterium
GCCGAGTGCAGCGTGCCGCCCGAGAAGGTGCCGCCGGCGCGGACGAAGCCCTCGAGCTTGATCGGCTCGTGCTCGGGCAGCTGCCCGACCGAGTAGAACGCGCCGAGGTCATACGGGATCGAGTCAAAGCCGCAGGAGTGCACGAGCTTGGCGCCGGTGCGCTGGGCCTGCTGGTGATGGCGCAGCCACATGAGGTCGACGAACTCGGGCTCTCCGGTGAGGTCGACGTAGTGGGTCCCGGCGGCGGCGCAGGCGGCCACCACCGGCTCGCCGTAGTTGATGTAGGGGCCGACCGTCGTGATGAGCACCTTGGTCGACTCGGCCATGGCGCGGACCGACATGGGATCGCCGGTGTCGGCGACGATCGTGGGCACGTCGCCGGCCAGGCGCTCGCGCACCGCGTCGAGCTTGGCGCGACTTCGGCCCGCGATGGCCCAGCGACCCGCGCCGCTCGCGGCGGCCAGGTACTCGGCGGTCAGCGCCCCGGTGAACCCGGTGGCGCCGAAGACGACGACGTCGTACTCGCGCTCAGCCATCGGACTCGCCGTCGGGCGAGTCGGTGGGCGAGTCGGTCGGCACCTGCTGGGCGAGCCGCATCGCCTCGTCGAGCTCGACGCCGGCCTTGCCGGCCATCCACGCCGCCACCGGCGCGGCGATGCGCTGCGAGCCGTGGGCGGCGACCCCGGCGAGGTCGAGTACCGCCGTCAGTTCCTCCTTGGTGGGGGCCGGGACACCGAGCTTCTCGGCGTAGGCGGCCAGCCAATCGGGCGCGTTCATCGTGTCCGCAGGCTAATGGACAGGCATCGAGGGCGTCACGCTGGCAAGATCCCGCGCGGTCTCACCTGAGGTTCAACCCGACGAAAGGCAGTGCAGATGACAATCCTCTCCGACAAGGTCGCGATCGTCACGGGATCGGCACGCGGCATCGGCCGCGCTACGGCCGAACTGCTCTCCGCGCAGGGCGCGAAGGTCCTGATCAACGATCTGGACGGCGACGTCGCCGAGCAGACCGCCTCGGAGATCGACGGCGACACGCTGGTCTTCGGCGGGGACCTGACCAAGCCCGGGGTGTGTGACGAGCTGGTGCAGAAGGTCATCGGCGAGTGGGGTCAGGTCGACATCCTCGTCAACAACGCGGGCTACACGATCGACGCCCCCATCCACAAGATGAGCGACGAGGCGTTCCAGCGGATGATCGACATCCACAGCGTCGTGCCCTTCCGCATGTGCCGTGCCGTGGCCCCGCACATGCGCGAGCCGGCCAAGAAGGAGCGTGAGCAGGGCGTCGAGGTGTTCCGCAAGATCGTGAACGTCTCCTCCATCAGCGGCACGATGGGCAACGCCGGTCAGGCCAACTACTCCTCGGGCAAGTCCGCCGTCATCGGGCTAACCAAGACGCTGGCCAAGGAGTGGGGCCAGTTCAAGATCAACGTCAACGCCGTCGCCTTCGGCTTCATCGAGACCCGCCTGACCGCGGTCAAGGAGGAGTCCAACACGATGGAGATCGACGGTCAGACCGTGCAGCTCGGGATCCCGGGCCAGATGCGCGAGCTCGCCCCCAACCTCATTCCGCTCGGGCGCCCGGGCCAGCCGTTCGAGGCGGCCGGCGGCATCTTCCTGCTCTGCACCCCGTGGGCCAACTACATCACCGGTCAGGTGCTGGGCATCACGGGCGGGCAGTGGGGCGGGATGATTTCCTAGACACCATGGGCGCCCAGATGCAGCAGGGCGGGATGAACGACGCGCGGCCGAGCGCCCGTCGGGCTGTAGGTCACGGCCAGCGCCAGGACCGGCCGCGCCCCTCGTGCTCTCAGCAGCGCGCGGCCGGCCGCGGAGGGCGCAACGACGAGCGACACCACGCCGCCCCGCCGCGGCCTCGCGGTGGCCGCCCCGTAGGAGATGTGGCGCCGTGAGGCCCCGGCCGCCGAGTTCCACGCCGTCGCCAGCACGCGCACGGCGCCGGGCCCCGGCAGCCTCAGCGCCAGCCGCGCCGCTCCCGCGGGCGTGGCGGTCAGCCGCAGGATCGTGAAGCGATTGGTGGTGTGGACGACCCTGTAGGCGACGGTCTCGGTGGTGGAGTTGCCCTCGGCGTTGGTGGCCGAGACGCTGAAGGCGTGCGCGCCCAGCGTGGCCGTGTCAATCCGGCGCCCTGCCGGCACGGTGCCGACGCACGAGGTCAGCGCCGGACCGGTGGTGGTGGCCAGGCACGCGTAGCGGGCCGGCACCGACTGGCCCAGGCGGTAGCTGGCGCCCTGCCGGGGAGCGGTGATCGCCACCGGGGGCAGCGCGGTGGCCGACACCGTCGCCGTGTAGGTGGCGCTCGCGGTCGAGCTCAGCCCGTCGGCGTCGGTCGCCGTGACGGTCAGCACGTGCGGCCCGAAGGCGTTGGGCAGTGCCTGATGGTCAGTGATGGGCTGGCCGCCGACCGTCGCCTTGCATGACTGGATGGTCGAGCCCACGCCGGGGACGCAGGTGAAGTCGGCGGCGGGGATCGCCGTCCACAGGTAGGCGGCGTTGTTGACCGGCGCCGTGATGACGGCCTGCGGCGCCCGCCCCACCACGGTGTAGGCGAGCGTCGCCCGGCCGGTCTGCCCGTCGATGCTGGTGGCCGTCACCGCGTAGG
>DASXCN010000477.1:0-6794 GCA_036491155.1 Solirubrobacteraceae bacterium
GTGGCGCTGTCCTCCAACTGCACGGCCGACCCGTTCACCAGTGACGGCGCGGCCTGCCCGGTGGCGGCGGTCAACGCTCCGTTCGCGACGTTCACCACGGCGGGCCAGCCCCAGCGGCTGTTCAGCCAGGCGGTGATCGGCGGGCCGAACGGCCCCCTGTTCCCCGGCTGCAAGCTGGCCGTCGTCCCTACCGATGACGGAGCGGACATCGACAGCACCCTGAACTCCGGCCAGACGGTCGGGATCCTGGTGCAGCGGATCGTGGGCATCAAGCACGTCCACGGCGCGAAGGTGCCGGTGCTGCGCAAGGTGGGCCGCGTGCCGCTCGGACACCACCACGCCGGCCGCGTGAGGATCCACTGGAACCTCGAGGTCAACGGCCACCGGCTGGGCAAGGGCAAGTACCAGATCCTGCTGCGGTCGCTGGACAGCCACCGCAACGTGCTGGGCACCACCAACCCGGTGACGCTGAGCATCCGTCACTAGTCACGTCCATCGCGGGTCCGGCGCTCCGTGCGCCGGACCCGCTCCAAAACCGCGGATCGGGGTATCTCCGTACTGCGTGGAAAGGCGAGAACCCTGATGCGATACGAAAACAACTCCCGAACCGACCTCGACACCACCCTGCAGGCGCTGGCGACCGTGATCGACGGCTCCCTGTCGGGTCTGGCCCATTACCACCTGCTGCGCCAGGAGCTCGACAACATCCGGGACCTGCCTGAGCGCCGCCCGCGCGATCGCGTGCCCGCGGCGCCTGAGCTCAGCTAGCGCCGACCAGCTCGGCGCGCTCGGTGACTGCGAGCTCCGCCAGTTCGCGACGCAGGCTCTCCAGCAGCGGAGAATCGGCCAGGCGGTCCTCGAGCAGGTCGGCGCAGTGGCGGTAGTGGGCGAGCTTACGCAGTGCCTTGGCGCTGCGGCGCCCGCCCGGCGCCGGGACGGTCCGGGCGAAGATCATGCGCAGCTCGCGCGCCTTGGAGATCTTGTCAGCGGCGAACACCATCAACGCCGCGTTGCCCGCACCCTCCACCTGGTCGCGCAGCGCCGCCTTACGAGCGTTGTAGCCGGAGATCGCGGAGTCCTCGCTCAGAGCGACGACGAGCGCGGCCACGCGGGCCCCGAAGCGCTCGCGTAGATCCTCGGGCTCGGTGCTCGTCTTCTCGATCGTGTCGTGGAGAACCCCGGCCGCGATGACATAGTCGGGAGCGCCCACGTCAGCCAGCAGCGTCGCCACCTCGATTGGGTGCAGCACGAACGGCGCGCCGTCGGCGGTCCGCCGCTGGCCGGCGTGCTGCTCCACCGCGTAGCTCAGCGCGGCCAACGTCTGATGAAGACCCGATACAGCTAACGGGGCGTGGCGGCTGCGACCCACGGCGGGGGCATGTTAGAACAGCTCGCACATAGCGGGTGAAAACAATGTCTTAGGCGTGTGAACGGGCCCGCGGAGACCTATCGCACCCGTTCTTAGAGCCGTTGTCCACTGCGGCGCACCGGTCTCACCGTGAGACTCCGCGGCGGAACGTCTTGAGAGCTTTTGGGAAGGTTCGGCGGTGCCGGCACGTCTCTGACTGCATGGACCGGGGACAGCGGGCGTCTGACGCCACGATTGGGGCTGCGCGCGTTGCGTGCGGGCGGGCCGACTCATGAGCGGGGCGATTCTCGCCGTTCTCGCGGCGGGCTTGACGTGGGCCGTGATGACACGGGGCCGGCGTGTGGGTGCGGCGCACCGGCATCGCCGCTTCGCGCGCAACCCGACCCTGACCTTCGTCTTCGCCGACCTGGTGGGCTACGGGAGCTTCACCGAGCAGCGCGGCGATGAGGCCGCTATGCAAGTGGCACGAGAGTTCGGACGGGTCATGCGCGCGCTCAGCCGCGAGCACGGTGCGTGGCACGTGAAGTCGATGGGCGACGGAGCCATGATCTGCGTGCCCGACGCGAGCTGCGCCGTCGCCCTCGCCGGGCGAACGCTCACCGAGGTCGGGGGCCACCCCGGGTTGCTGCCGGTGCGGATCGGCGCTCACACCGGGCCCGCCGTGCTGCACGACGGCGACTGGTTCGGCAGCGCGGTGAACGTCGCGGCCCGCTTGGTCTCGATCGCCCAGCCCAACGAGGCGCTGGTCAGCGACACCACCCGCGATGCCGCCAGCGTCCGGGCACGGCGGTGGATGGCGCGACGCGACGTGGTAGGACTGCGCGGCGTGAGCGCGCCCGTGGGCGTGTGGCCGCTGGCCCCGGACGGCCCCGAGCGCATAGCCCGCCATCGTGACCACGTCTCGATGTGGATGCCGCGCCGCCCGCGGTAGCCGGACCCGCCGGGCCACATGGGGCGATCACCCCATTGCCAGGCAGCCCGGACCCGGAGAGGATTGCGTCATGGACTCATTCGAGAGCCACTTGACCGGGACCGGTCGCTCCTGCGCCCTGCCTCAGCTCGAGGACCGGCTGTTCATCACCGACAGCGGCCTGGAGACGACGCTCATCTACCGCCATCACCTGGACCTCCCGGCGTTCGCGGCCTTCGTGCTGCTGGAGACCAACGCCGGGCGCCAGCGACTGCGCGCCTACTTCGACGGCCACGCGGCCATTGCACGCGCCCACGGCGCCGGGTTCATCGCCGAGTCGCCGACGTGGCGCGCTAACCCCGACTGGGGGCGGACGCTGGGCTACGACGCCGACCGCCTGGCCATGATCAACCGCACCGCGATCATGCAGCTGGCCGAGCTGCGCGCCCGCTCCGGCCAGGACGCGGACACCTACGTGATCAGCGGCTGCATCGGCCCGCGTCACGACGCCTATGACCCCTCGACCCGGATGGGGGCGACCGCGGCTGAGCGCTACCACGAACAGCAGATCCAGGCGTTTGCCGACACCCCCGCCG
Organism: Solirubrobacteraceae bacterium; assembly: GCA_036491155.1. Lineage (GTDB taxonomy): Bacteria > Actinomycetota > Thermoleophilia > Solirubrobacterales > Solirubrobacteraceae > Palsa-465. The sequence goes on from DASXCN010000477.1 coordinate 2,876, forward strand.
ACCTGGTCTCGGCGCTGACCATCGGCTACGTGGACGAGGCCGTCGGCATCGCTCGCGCCGCGGCACGCGCCGGGCTCCCCGTCGTCATCTCCTTCGTCGTGGAGACCGACGGGCGCCTGCCCTCGGGCACGACCGTCGAGGACGCGGTGCTCCAGGTTGACGCCGCCACCGGCCACGGTCCCGCCTACTACATGCTCAACTGCGCGCACCCCACCCACTTCAGCGACATGCTGGAGGCCGGCCGGGGGTGGCCGCTGCGCATCCGCGGCATTCGTGCCAACGCCTCGCGCCGCAGCCACGCCGAGCTCGACGCCGCCGCCGAGCTCGACGACGGAGATCCTGTGCAGCTCGCCGTCGAATACCGGCAGCTGGTCATGGCCATGCCTCACCTCACCATCCTGGGTGGGTGCTGCGGGACCGACCACCGCCACGTGTCGGCGATCGCCGAGGTCTGCGCGGACCTGTTTGCGCCGATCCGGGCCACGCGCAGCGCCTGATGTACGGCCGCGGCCCCCGGCGCACGGGGCCGCGGCGCCGGCGTCAGTGGCCGGTGGCCGAGAAGTGCTCGGGATCGGCGGGGCCCAGGACGCCGCCGACGAGCTTGTCGGGGCCGGTGTAGCCCTTGAGGACCTGGATCAGCTCAGACGGGTTGGTGACGTCGACTGCGCCGCCCGGGTACTGGGTCGTCTCGTGGTTGGACTTGCCGGCGGGCGCGCTGAAGGCGCCCGAGGCGTTGATCGCCGACTGCTGCTGATAGTCGCGGTAGCCGCTGGTGACGGTGCCGCTCCAGCCGTGCTGGGAGGCCCAGTCGAGGATGGGAGCGATCCAACCAGCGATCTGCTTGTGCTCAGGGTTCCAGGAGGTCTGCGGGACGACGGCGCCGGCGGTCACGCCCGCGGTCGACGTGGAGCTCGTAGTGCCGGCGGTGCCCTGGGCCTGCGCGAGCGCGCTGGCGAAGCTGGTGGGGGCGGACGCGCCGCCCGCGGCGGCGGTCCCGCTCAGGGTCGCGCCGATGGCCGCGGCGTTGGCCGCCCCGGAGGCACCGATGGGCGAGGCGAGTTGCTGCTGCGCCTGCGCGATGACGTCAATCCGTGAGAGCACGGCCTCAATACTCATGCACCTCTGCCATCGGCGGGTCACTGCGGAACTTGAGTGCGCCCGCAGCGCCGGCGAGCGCCGGGCCGCACGCGACGCGGGTGGGTGACGGCGGGGGCCGCCACCCGGAACGCAGCGCCGGCGCTACGCCCAGGCGCGGTGCGCCACCTCGGCGACGAGCTGCAGCTTGCGCTCCTGTGCGTCCTCAGAGATCGCGTTGCCGGGGCCCGCCGACGAGAACCCGCACTGGGTGGACAGCGCCAGCTGGTCGCGCGGATAGAAGTTGCTGGCCTCGTCGATCCGCGCCAGCAGGTCCTCGGGCGACTCCAGCTCGTCGAACTTGGACGAGACCAGTCCCAGCACGACGACCTTGTCGTCGGGCAGGCGCTTGAGCGGCTCAAACGAGCCTGAGCGGTCGTTCTCGTACTCCAGCAAGACTCGCTCGTAGTTGGTCAGGCGAGGGAACATGCGCTCCGCCAGCGACTCGTAGCCACCAGCGCTGATCCACTGGCTGTCGTAGTTGCCCTTGCACAGGTGCACGGCGAATGTCACACCGGGGACCGTCGCCAACTCGTTGAGCATGTCCACGCCCTCGGTGAGTACGCGATCAAACGGGATGCCGGCCTCGGCCCACAGGTCCTGCTGGGAGGGGTCGACCAGCTGGCCGAAGTCGGGCGCATCGACCTGGATGTAGGTGCAGCCCATCCGCGCGAGCTCCTCTGCCTCCTCGCGCATGAGCGCCAGCCCGTCAGCGAACAGCTCGAAGGGGTCGGAGTAGGCCTCGCGTGTGCGCTCGGGCGACCAGACCAGGAAGAGCATGAGCGGGCTGGGCAGCGTCACCTTCAGCGGGCGCCGGGCCACCGCCCGAGCGTAGGCGAACTCCTCGGTGGTCATCATCCGGCGCCGAGTGAGCTTCTCCGTCACCGACAACGGGATCTTGAACACGCTCTGCTCGCCGCCGGTCTCGTCGTGGAACGGCACGGGAATGTGGTCAGAGGCGGGGTCGGGCGTCAGCCCCCCGACGGCCTCGACGAGCTGATCGATGAACGTGTGGCGGCGAAGCTCGCCGTCGGAGACGACGTCCATTCCCGCGCCCTCCTGCATGGCGATCGCCTGGTCCACGGCGCGGTCCTCGATGCGCTTGTAGTCCACGGGCGCGAGCTCCCCCGCCTCCAACCGCGCACGTGCGCGCAGTAGATAGTCGGGACGCAGCAGTGAGCCCACGGTGTCGGCGCGAACGACGTTGGACATTCGGGTCGGTCCTTTCCGGTCAGGGACTGGGGGTGGTCGAGACGGGCGCCTCACCCAGCGCGTCCCGGTGACGGAGCAACAGTGCCTCCAGCACGTCGTGCAGCGCGGCCTCGGACGCGCCGGCGTCGTCGTGGGCGCGCCATGCGACGAACCCATCGGGCCGCACGAGCACCGCGCCCGACGGCGAGATCCCGTACGCCGCGCCAAACGCTGCGCCGGAGTCGCGCACCTCGCCCTCGCCGACGACGTAGCCCTCCAGCGGCATCTCGCGCGCGCTCGCGGCGCTGCGCGCGGCCTCGAGCCATGCCTGGCCCTCGGGGCCGGCCAGAAGCACGAATCCACCGCCGAACAGGTCCAGCGCGGACACCGAGTTCCCGGCGCGCTCGACGGGGACATGCGGGGCGCGCGACCCCGGCCGTCCCGCGGACTCGCGCGGGTGCTCATACAGGCCCGGCGCGTCGCCGGGCTCCAGTGCGACGGCAGCGGAGTTGTAGCGGTAGCCGATCTCCATCGACATGTCATCGACGATCTCCTGCATCCCCTCGGTCCCGAGGTAGGGCGCCACGCGGGTCACGTACCGGGCGTAGGCCTGCTCCACGGTCAGCTCACCGATGGCGCGGCGTTCGGCGTCGTAGGTGTCCAACAGCCCGGGCCCGGCGAGGCCCTTGAGCACGAAGGCGAGCTTCCACGCCAGGTTGTGGGCGTCCTGCACGCCGGTGTTGCCGCCAAAGCCGCCGTTGGGTGGCATCGTGTGCGCGGCGTCGCCGGCCAGGAACACGCGCCCGTCGCGGTAACGCTCGGCGCTGTCGGCGACGGCGCGCCAGGTGGCGATGTCCTCGACGGTGACCGGGATCTCCGGCACGCCGATGGCCGCGCGCAGGAGCTCGAGCGCCCGCGCCTCGTCGATGGTCTCGGCCACGTTGGCCCACGGCGCCGTGGGGTAGGCGGCGATGATCTCCGGTCGCGCGGTGTCGCCGACGAGGTTGACGACGAGAAAGCCCCGGTTGCCCGTCCGGTCCAGGCGGAAGAACCCGCGCAACACCGGATTGGTGACGTAGTTGACGCCCTGGTCGCGCCCGGCCAGCAGGGGGCTGAGGTCGACGCCGGCGCGGAAGTAGATCGTGACGCTCTGGGAGAGAAGGCCATGGCCGCGCATGGCGATGCCCAGCTGGTCGCGCGTGGGGCTCCGGTTGCCGTCGGCGGCGACGACGTACTGTGCGCGAATCGTCAACTCGGTGTCCGCGTCGAGATCGTGTAGCGTCGCGGTCACGCCGTCGGCATCCTGCACGAGGCCGGTGCACTGGGTGCGGTAGCGCAGTTGCGCCCCCAGCTCCTGGGCGCGCTCGCGGAGGATCGGCTCCAGCGCATCCTGGTCGATGAACATCCGGATGGTGGGGCTGAACTCCTGCACCCCGGCGTTGAGGTTGGGGAAGAAGCTGGCGATCTCGCGGCCGGCGAGCGACTCGACATTGTTGATCCCGCCGTTGGGCACGTACTGCTCCTCAGAGCGCCGGCGCACCCGCTCCTCCAATCCGGCAGAGCGCAGGATCTCCACCGTGCGCAGCTGGAAGTG
>DASXCN010000478.1:0-5431 GCA_036491155.1 Solirubrobacteraceae bacterium
GCGGTGAGGAATACCGACCGAGGCCGGTTACGACGAAGACGTCTCAATGCTCTCCTCCAAAGGAGTGCGTCCGCTCGTCCCGCGGAACGGATCGTGTTGATGTACCCCTACGACACCGAGACCCCCTGGTACAGGCCAGCGCCGCGCTCAAACAAAGTAGCGCAAAATTCCGGTTCATAGCCAGTTCGTCGAACTTCGTTTCGCGGCGCCCAATGCGTCTCCGGCCGGCGCGGCAGAATCAACCCCCATGAACTTCGCCCGTGACGTCGTCGACGCCGCCCCCGCCGGTGACCGGGCGCTCGTGGAGATCAGCCGCGACGGCGCCCGCCGGGAGTGGACGTTCGGGGAGGTCGCCGATGCCTCGGCGCGCCTGGCGGGCACGCTCGTGGCACGCGGTGTGGGCCGTGGCGACGTGGTCATGACGCTCATCGGCAACCGGCCCGAGTGGGTGCTCACCATGGTCGCCTGCTTTCGCATCGGCGCCGTGGCCCTGCCCTGCAACGAGCAGCTGCGCGCCAACGACCTGCGCCAGCGTCTGGAGGCCGCGAAGCCGAAGCTGATCGTCGCCGACGCCCGCAACGCCGGCGAGCTGGCGGCGGCCGCCCCCGACGAGGCACGAACGAGAATCATTCTCATTCCCGACGAGGAGCTGTTCTCCGCCGAGCCGGCGGCCCCGATCGACCTGGACCCCACCGACCCGTGCCTGATCACCTTCACCAGCGGGACGACGGGCGAGGCCAAGGGAATCGTCCATGGCCAGCGCTACCTGCCGGGGCAACGGTTGCAGGCCACCCACTGGCTGGGCGGCCGCGCGGGCGATCTGGTGTGGTGCACCGCGGCCAGCGGCTGGTCCAAATCCGCGCGCAACGTGTTCATCGCGCCCTGGCTCACCGGCGCCGCCGCGCTGCTGCACGACGCGCGCTTCGATCCCGCCCAGCGGCTGGAGATCCTCGCCTCCGAGAACGTCGCGGTGCTCTGCATGGCGCCCACCGAGTACCGGGTCATCGCCAAGCGCGTGGAGCTTCACCCGGTGCCGTCGCTGCACGGGCTGGTGGCGGCCGGCGAGGCGCTCAACCCCGAGGTGTTGCGCGCCTTCAAGGACGCGACGGGGCTCGAGATCCGTGACGGCTACGGCCAGACCGAGACCGGCCAGCTCACCGGGGTGCCCGCCGGCGGCACCGTCCGCCCCGGCTCGATGGGGCGCCCGCTGCCGGGGGTGGCCCTCGAGGTCGACGACGGCGAACTGGTTCTCGCCGACCCCCGCACCGACCCCACCTTCTTCGTGGCGACCCTCGGCGGCCCGCCCTCGCCCGAGGACCGGCCGTGGTGCACGGGGGACCGCGTCACCGTCGACGAGGACGGCTACCTGTACTTCGAGGGGCGCACCGACGACGTCATCATCTCGGCCGGGTACCGCATCGGTCCCTTCGAGGTGGAGTCCGCGCTCGTTTCCCACGGCGCGGTGGCCGAAGCCGCGGTGGTGGCCGCCCCCGACGAGGAGCGCGGGGCGGTGGTGCGCGCGGTGATCGTGCTGCGCGACGGCTATAGCCCGTCCGACGCGCTGGTCACCGAGCTCCAGGACCACGTCAAGCACGAGACCGCCCCGTACAAGTACCCGCGGATCGTCGACTTCGCCGCCGACCTGCCCAAGACCGCCAGCGGCAAGGTGCAGCGTGCCGTGCTTCGCGGGACCTGACGCGGTCGTACTAGGCTGGGCCCCATGGAGGAGTATCGCCCCGCGATCGCCGTCACAACGTCGCTGACTGAGGCCACCTACGGCGTCTGGAGCCAGTCCTCAGCCGTCCTGCCCGCCAGCTATCTCACCGAGGTGCGCCGTGCCGGCGGCCTGGCCCTCATGGTCGCCCCCGACCCGGTTCTGGTGGCCGACCCCGACGAGCTCCTGTACCGCGTGGACGGCCTCATCGTCTCTGGCGGCGCGGACATGGACCCCGCCTCCTACGGTGCTGAGCCCCATCCGGAGACCAAGGGCTGGAGCACCGAGCGCGACGACTTCGAGCTGGCGCTGACCCGCGGCGCCGCCGAGATCGACATGCCCGTCCTCGGCGTCTGCCGCGGCATGCAGGTGCTCAACGTCGCCCTCGGCGGCACCCTGTTCCAGCACCTACCCGAGACCTTCGGCCACGAGGACCACCGGCGTGTGCCGGGCAACTTCGATGAGGCCGACCACGACGTGCGGCTCGTCGCCGACTCGCTGGCGGCGGCCGCTGCCGGCGAGCTCCTGCACACCACCAAGTCCCACCATCATCAGGGCGTGGATCAGGTGGGCGCCGGCCTGATCGTCACCGGGACCTCGGTGCTCGACGACCTCGTCGAGGCGATCGAGCTGCCCGACCGCCGCTTCGTGCTCGGCGTCCAGTGGCACCCGGAGGCCGACGATCGCAGCCGCGTCATCGGCGCACTGATCCAGGCCGCCGCGCAGTACCGCGACGCCCGCGCCGCGGTCGCTTAGCGCGCGAGCGTCCTCACCTCAGCGCGATCGGCTCGTCATAGCCGGCCTCGCGCACCGCGCGTTGCACGTCGGCGGCGTGCTCGGGGCCGCGGGTCTCCAGCACCAGCTGGACGGCCGACTCGCGCACGTGCAGGTCAAAGCCCTCGCGGATGTGCTCGACGTCAACCAGATTGGCGCCGCGCTGGCCCACCAGGGAGAGCAGCAGCGCCAGCGACCCGGGCCGATCCGGGAGCCGGGCCAGCAGGACGTGGCGTCGCCCCGCCTGGCTTTCGTGGCGGCGGACGATGTCGCCCAGCAATCCGGGATCGACGTTGCCCCCCGAGAGGATGACCGCCGCCGTGCCCTCGGCGAGGGCCTCGCCGGTGCGCCCGGCCAGCAGCGCCGCCACGCCGACGGCGCCCGCGCCCTCGACCACGAGCTTGGCGCGCTCGAGCAAGAACACCATCGCCTCGGCCACCTCCTCCTCGGACACAACGACCAGGCCGTCCACCCACTGGCGGATGAGCGAGAGCGTGAGCGCCCCGGGACGCTTGACGGCGATTCCGTCGGCGATGGTCATCGCTGAGGCGACGGCCACGGGCTCCCCCGCCGCCAACGACGTGGGAAACGGCGCGCAGGCCTCGACCTGCACCCCCACCACTTCCACCTCGGGCCGCTGGGACTTGATGGCGATGGCCACCCCGCTGATCAGCCCGCCGCCGCCGACGGGCACCACCACGCGGCGCAGATCCGGTACCTGGGCCAGCAGCTCGAGGCCGACGCTGCCCTGCCCGGCGACGACAACCGGGTCATCGAAGGGATGCACGAAGGCGTGGCCACCCGCCGCCGCCCACTCCTGGGCCGCGCTCAGCGACTCGTCCACGCTCTCGCCCTCAAGGCGCACGTGGGCGCCCAGAGCGGCCGTGGCCTCGGCCTTGGCGATGGGGGCCGCCGCGGGCATGAACACATGGCACGGGACCCGCCGCTCGCGCGCGGCGTAGGCGACCGCTTGGGCGTGATTGCCCGCGCTGGCGCACACCACGCCGTCCTCGCAGGCGCTGCCGAGAGAGGCGATCTTGGCCAACGCGCCGCGGATCTTGAACGACCCCGTGCGCTGCAGGTTCTCCGCCTTGAGTGCGACGGTCATCCTGGCTCGCTCGGTCAGCGTGCGGGAGCTCAACAGCGGCGTCTCCCGGATGACGCCGGTGCCCGCCTCGGCGGCGCGGCGGATGTCGTCGGCCGACGGCATGGCCGGCCGGTCGATCGAGGTCGGCTCAGCCAGGAAGCGCCACCACCGCATCCATCTCGACCTGCGCGCCGCGCGGCAGGGCCGCCACGCCCACCGCGACGCGGGCGGGCGGACTGGATTCGAAGAACGATCCGTACACCTCGTTGACCGCCGCGAACTCCGACATGTCGGTCAGATAGATCGTGACCTTGACCGCATCGCCGAGCGTGGCCCCGGCGGCCTGGCAGACGGCCGCGAGGTTCTCCAGACACCGTCCGGCCTGGTGGGCGGCGGTGGCGCCCACGAGGTCGCCCGTCCGCGGGTCCAGCGGGATCTGTCCCGAGCAGAACAGCAGCCCGCTCGCCACCACGGCATGCACGTAGGGGCCAATCGCCTCGGGCGCCCCGGAGGCGGTGACCGGTTCCCTGTTACCAGCCAAGTCTTCTCCTTTGCTCTGGATGCACTGCTCAACGACAAGCGTATTGCGCCTCCGACGCGCGGGTAGCCTCCCTGGGGATGCCCAACCGCCTGGCGCAGGAGACGTCCCCCTATCTGCTCCAACACGCGAACAACCCCGTGGACTGGTATCCGTGGGGCGAGGAAGCGCTCCGGCGCGCCCGAGAGCTCGATCGCCCGCTGCTCGTGTCGATTGGCTATTCGGCGTGTCATTGGTGTCACGTGATGGAGCGCGAGTCCTTCGAGGACCACGCGGTGGCGGCGCTGATGAACGAGAAGCTCGTCTGCGTCAAGGTCGACCGCGAGGAGCGCCCCGACATCGACGCTGTGTGCATGGAGGCCTGCCAGGCCATGACCGGCCAGGGCGGCTGGCCGCTCAACGCCTTCCTCACGCCCGAGCAGGCGCCCTTCTACGTCGGCACGTACTTCCCGCCCGAGCCGCGCCACGGGATGCCGCCGTGGCGCGCGGTCATCGACGCCGTCTCCGACGCGTGGGCGGAGCGCTCTGACCGGGTCCGCGAGCAGGGCGCCCAGGTGCTGCGCTCGCTGGGCGGCGCCTCGCGGCTGCCCGCCTCCGAGACGCCCGTCACCGATGCCGAGCTCACCCAGGCGCTGGACGGCCTGCGGCGCGCGTATGACCCGGTCAACGGCGGCTTCGGTCGCTCGCCCAAGTTCCCGCAGGCGTCGCTGGTGGAGTTCCTGCTGGCCCGCGGCGAGCGCGACATCTCCCTGGCCACCCTTCGCGCGATGGCCACCGGAGGGATCTACGACCAGATCGGGGGCGGCTTTGCCCGCTACGCGGTCGACGCCACCTGGACGGTGCCCCACTTCGAGAAGATGCTCTACGACAACGCGCTGCTGGCACGGGCCTACCTGCACGGCTGGCAGGTCTCCGAGGACCCACTGCTGCGACGTGTCTGCGAGGAGACACTGGACTGGGCGCTGCGCGAGATGCGCGGCCCCGAGGGCGGCTTCTGTTCGGCGCTGGACGCCGATTCCGAGGGCGTCGAGGGCAAGTTCTACGTGTGGACGCTGGACGAACTGCACGCCGCGCTGGACGGACCGGGGCTCCTGGAGGACGCGGTGGCGTTCTTCGGCGCCACCGCGGCCGGCAATTTCGAGGGCGCCAACGTGCTCGAGGGCCGCGGCCCGGTCCCCGCGCGGCTGGCCGACATCCAGGCCGTCCTACTGGCCAAGCGGTCTGAGCGGGTGCGCCCCGGCCTCGACGACAAGCGCCTGACGTCCTGGAACGCGCTGATGATCTCCGCCCTGGCCCAGGCCGGCGCGGCCCTGGAGCG
>DASXCN010000479.1:0-2663 GCA_036491155.1 Solirubrobacteraceae bacterium
CGTCCAAGGCCACCCCGGCGCCCGTGATGCCGCCGCCGATGACCAGCACGTCGTACGCGTGCTGAGCGAGGGCGGCCAGGGCGGCGTCGCGGGTGCGCATCGGCGGCCTGAGCGTAGGCGATCTGGCGTTTGCACCTGGCCCATGGTTGACACTTCAGAGCGCACACCCTCCGCTGCGGGCCGGCGCGCTCTGGGGTGTCAGCGGGGCATGCGTTTCAGAGCGCACGGTCGCTCGGCGCGGACCGTGCGCTCTCTGGCGTCAAGGGCCGCGGGGGGGGCCCGAGGACGGCAGGTCGAGCCGACCGCGGGGCGGCCCGAGGAGGGCAGGTCGAGCCGACGGCGCGGCGGCCCGAGGAGGGCAGGTCGAGCCGACTGCTACTTCTGGGCGGCGTGGTAGAGGCCCAACACGACCTGGTACCAGGCCGGGGAGGTCTCCTGAAAGCCCGGGCAGCACGGCGGCCCGCCGGGCGCGCTGATGCCGATCTCGACGTGCGGCGACGAGGAGATCCCCACATCACCGCACCCGATCTCGGCGATGGGCTCGCCCGCGGTCACCACGGTGCCGACGGGCACCAGAGCGGGCAGGGCGTGGCCGTAGTAGATGTAGCGACCGGCGAAGGGGCCGCTCGAGACCTTGAGCACCGGCGCGGCCGGGCCGAACCCGTCGATGCCCTCCTGGACGATCGTGCCGGGGGCCATGGCCACCTCGGTGACCTTGGGACCGCAGGCGTTGTTGACGGTTCCGATGTCGATCCCCTGGTCCAGGGTCCAGTCCTTGGGCGGCAATACCCGCGACAAGGGCTTGAGCGGGAACACGAGGCCGTTGCCACCAGAACCCGAGGAGCCGGGCACCGCGGTGGTCTGCGTGGTGGTGCGCACGACGGCCAGCAATGCCGCCGAGGTGCGGTTGCCGACCGTCCCGCTGGCGGGATTCAGGTGGTTGGCGACCTGGAAGCGCTTGACAGCCTGCTTGGTGACGGCGTCGAAGCGACCAGTCACCGGGGCGGCGAAGCCGACCTCAGACAGCCAGGTCTGCAGCGTGGACACGTCGGTGCCGTGGCTGCCCATCCGCAGGGTGCGGGTGAAGACCGCCTTGGCGTCGGGGTCGACGATCCCCGTCGGATTGCTCGCTCCCACCAGGCCGACCCCGCCCACCCCACCTGAGCTCGCCGCAGCGGCGGTGCTCGCGGCGCCGAGCACCGCCAGCGCGGCCATGAGCAGGAGCCGACTGACCAGCCTCATCCAACCCCGGGATTCGACATCGACCGGTCCGCATCCTGGTGTGGATGCGGTTTGGGGGCGCAGGGGTCGATGGAGGCGGCGGATGTGGGCATGGCCAGTCGGCCCTGGGGGGGCGGGTCCAGCTCATCGGTGCCTGATGCCTGCGGGGTTAGCTGACGGGCTCGCGCTCAGACGAAAAGCGCTTCCCACGGAGCACCGCGGGACTCGCCCCACCTACGTGGGTCCCCCGTTCTCCGGGACGGCGGTCCGGAGATTCGGCGTGGCGGCAACCTACCAAAAACGCAGGCCGTCGGATACGAAAATCGAGCGGCTTTACGCGTCTTTATGTGCGGGGTCCGCGATCCCGTTGCGCCGCCGCTCTTCGATCGTCGCCTTGATGCGGTTCACGGTGTCCTCGGACATGCGGCGGATCTCCCAGTGCGTCAGCTTGATGAGCCGCATCGGGGAGCTGGCGATGACGTCGGCGTTGCGCGGCTTGCGTTCCAGTAGCCCCATCTCGCCGATGAGGTTGCCGGGGCCCAGTGAGGCGATCTTCTTCCCGCCCTGGATCACGTCGGCGGTCCCGTCCTCGATGGCGATGAGCTCAACCGAGTAGTCGCCCTCCTTCATCAGCATCTGCCCCTCGGCGGCGCTCGTCTCGCTCGCAAAGGCGGCGAGGCGCTTGGCCTCGTCCTCGGACAGCTCTGAGAAGATGGGGATCGCGGTCAGCCGGGACGGGTCCATGGCGGAGATCCTAAAGGGCCTGAACTTCGGACGTGACCTCGCTCACCGAGGACTTGGCGTCGCCGAACAGCATCGAGGTCTTGGGGTCGTAGAACAGGGGGTTGTCGATGCCGGCGAAGCCCGATGCCATCGAGCGCTTGAGCACGATGACCGAGCTGGACTTGTCGACCTCCAGGATCGGCATGCCGTAGATCGGGCTGCCCGGCTCGTTCTTGGCCGCCGGGTTGGTGACGTCGTTGGCGCCGATGACCAGCGTCACGTCGGTCCGGGGAAACTCGGGGTTGATGTCGTCCATCTCGCGCAGCAGGTCATAGGGCACGTCGGCCTCGGCGAGCAGCACATTCATGTGACCGGGCATCCGGCCGGCGACGGGATGGATGGCGTACTTGACGGTGACGCCCTTGGCCTCGAGCGCCCGCTCGAGCTCGCGCACGGCATGCTGGGCCTGCGCCACGGCCATGCCGTAGCCGGGGGCGATGACCACCTGGCGCGCGTAGGAGAGCTGGATCGCGACATCCGGCGCCGTGGTGGATCTCACGGTCCGGCCCTCCAGATCGCCCGCCGGCCCGGCGGGCGCGGCCACCGCGCCGCCGAATCCGCCGGCCACGATCGCCGGGACCGAGCGGTTCATCGCCTTGGCCATCAGGTTGGTCAGGATCGTGCCCGAGGCGCCCACGATCATGCCCGCGACGATCATC
>DASXCN010000480.1:0-5416 GCA_036491155.1 Solirubrobacteraceae bacterium
TGAGGAAGATCGGGGGCAGCTTGGACAGCGTCTCCAGGCTCGAGTCCCGACGCGGGCCTTCATCGATCTCCACCACCGTGTCGCCCTTGCGAGAAGAGATCCTCACCGGCACGATCTCCTCGGGCAGGCGGCCCTCGTCGGTGGCGTTGACCGCCAGCTCATGGGAGCGCAGCGCCCACCGGTCCATGTCGGCCCGCGTCATCTCGAGCTCGGCCGCGACCTCGGAGGCCTCCTGGGCCATGTGCTTGCCGCTGAACGGATTGGTGAGCCCGTCGCTGATCATCGCGTCGAGCGCCTTGCCGTCCCCCATGCGGAAGCCGAAGCGGGCCTCCTTGAGCAAGTAGGGCGCCTTGGACATCGACTCCATCCCGCCGCCGACGGCGATGTCGAGGTCACCGGCGCGCACGGCGGCGTCGATCAGGCCTGCCGCGCGGATCCCCGACGCGCACACCTTGTTGATGGTCTCCGAGGAGACCTCCTTGGGAATCCCCGCCTTGATCTGGGCCTGGCGCGAGGGGATCTGGCCCTGACCGGCCTGCAGCACCTGGCCCATGATCACGTGCTGGACCTGCTCAGGGGCGACGTCGGCGCGCTCCAGCGCGGCCTTGATCGCCGTGGCACCGAGCTCCGTCGCGTCTACCGAGGCCAGTCCTCCGCCGAGCTTGCCGATGGGCGTGCGGGCGGCAGAGAGGATGACTGTCTTGGGCATCGAGTGGCGTCTCCGAGGTCGGTGGAAAGGGAGACCGATGGTAGTAGTGTGGCGCGCCGTGTACGTCGAGACGACCACGGCCCCGGCGCTCACGACCGACGCCGACACCGTCGTCTTCGCGGTGTTCGAGGGCGAGCCGGTGCAGGTCGACGAGGTCCGTGAGCAGGCCGAGGCCCTGATCGACTCGGGCGAGGCCAAGGCCCGCTTCAAGCACCTGGCACTGACTCACGTGCAGGGCCGCCGGCTGATGCTGATCGGGCTCGGGGCGCGCGACCAGCTCGACCCCGAGCGCGCCCGGGTCGCCGCCGCGCTGGCCTATCGCCGCGCCCGCGAGCTGGGGGCAAAGACGCTGTGCTGGGCGCTCCCGGCGGGCACCGGCGACGAGATCGCCGAGGGGCTCGTGCAGGGCACGCTGCTGGCCGGCTACCGCTTTGATCGCTTCAAGCGCAACGACGACGCCGATACCGACAGCGGTTCGCCGGCCGGGATCGAGCGGCTGCTGGTGAGCGCCGCCACCGACGTGGCCGGAGCCGTGGAGCGTGCGGTGATCGTGGCCACGGCCCAGAACCGGGCCCGCGATCTGGGCAACCGGCCGCCCAACGACCTCACCCCCACCGCGCTCGGGGTCTACGCCGCCGAGCTGGCCGCCGACCGGCCCGCCTTGACCGTGAGTGTGCTGGGCGGCGACGAGCTGCGCCGGCTCGGCATGGGCCTGTTCGCCGCGGTGGCGTCGGGCTCCGAGCAGGACCCCCGCCTGATCACGCTCAGCTACCGGGGCGCGACCGACAGCGACCGCCGGCTCGCGCTGGTGGGCAAGGCGGTGACCTTCGACAGCGGCGGACTGGCCATCAAGACGATGCCCGGGATGGTGGACATGAAGTACGACATGGCCGGTGGCGCGGCGGTCATCGAGACGCTGGCTGCGCTGGCCGACCTGGAGGCGCCGATCAACATGCTGGGCGTCGTCGGGGCCACTGAGAACATGATCAGTGGCACCGCCATGCGGTCGGGTGACATCCTCAGCGCGCTGGACGGCACGACGGTGGAGATGAACAACGCCGACGCGGAGGGCCGGCTGGTGCTGGGCGACTGCATCACCTACGCCCGGCGCGAGGGCTGCGACGCGATCGTCGACATCGCCACTCTCACCGGCGGCGTGGTGGTGGCACTGGGCAGCGTCTACGCCGGGGTCATGAGCAACGACGACGCCCTCGCCGGGCTGGTGCAGGCGTGCGGGGAGCGCACCGGCGAGCTGGTGTGGCGCCTGCCGTTGCACCCCGACTACGCGGACATGGTCAAAGGGCGCTTTGCCCAGATCACCAACCGCACCGAGCGCCGCGAGGCGTCGGCGCTCACCGCGGCGGAGTTCCTCCACCACTTCGCCGGCGAGGTGCCGTGGGCCCACCTGGACATCGCCGGGGTCAGCGACCACGGCCGCCAGCCGTACCTGGACAAGGGCGGGACCGGCTTCGGGGTGCGCCTGCTCACCGAGCTCGCGCTCAGCTTCTAGCCGCCTGGCCCTTCGCCTTCTCGCGCTCGAGGATGGTGGCCGCAGCGGTCGCCGGATCCAGCTCGCGCGCGACCACGCGATCCAGCAGCTCGCGCACCGTCTCGTCCTCACGCACGGACTCCTCGAGCTCGCGGCGCATGCGGTAGGTGGCGATGGCGAGGACCTCGTTGAGCAGGTTGCGCCGCCGGCGCTCAGAGAGGGTGCCCTCGGACTCGATGAAGGCGCGATGGTCGGCCAGCTTGTCGGCGACCTCGGCCACACCCTCGCGGCGCACCGCCTCGGTGCGGATGATCGGGACCGGCCAGTCGGGTTTGGGGCCGAGCGCCAGCACCCCCTTGATCTCACGGATCATCGTATCGGTGAGGGGGTGGTCAGCCTTGTTGACGACGATGATGTCGGGGATCTCCATCACCCCGGCCTTGAGCGCCTGGATCGAGTCGCCGGAGCCGGGCATGAGCACCAGCACCACGGTGTCGGCGTGATCGATGATGTCGACCTCGGCCTGGCCGACGCCCACCGTCTCCAGCAGCACCAGATCGCGGCCCGACGCGTCCATCAGCAGCGCCGCCTGCAGCGCGGCCTCGCTGAGGCCGCCCAGCGCGCCGCGATTGGCCATCGAGCGGATGAACACCCCCGGGTCCAGGAAATGGTCGGTGAGGCGGATGCGGTCGCCGAGCAGCGCGCCCTTGGTGAACGGCGAGGACGGGTCGATGGAGAGGACCGCCACCGAGCGCTCGCGCTCGCGCTCGAGCGCTGTCAGCGCCCCCATGAGCGTCGACTTGCCCACTCCGGGCGGCCCTGTGAAGCCGACGATGGCCGCGCGGCCGGT
Source organism: Solirubrobacteraceae bacterium (assembly GCA_036491155.1). GTDB lineage: Bacteria > Actinomycetota > Thermoleophilia > Solirubrobacterales > Solirubrobacteraceae > Palsa-465. The sequence goes on from DASXCN010000480.1 coordinate 3,049, forward strand.
CTTGGGGTAGATCGTGCGCACCAGCTCCCAGCCCTCGGGATCGTCGTTCTCCACAAGAGATATGGCACGCGCCAGCGCGCGGCGATCGCCCTCGAGCAGGCGCTCGGCGAGGTTGTCGTTGGAGCGGGGCACGGCGGCCAGTGATCATGCCAGGTGTACTGGGCGGCGAAAGCGGGGAGGTCTTAGGCAATGGCGAACGCGTTGGTAGGGCGCTTCGATCGACTATTGGGCGACGGGCTCGAGGCCACGGTTACGGCCAAGCACCGCCGACGGCTGGGCAAGCTGGGCTGGGGCCGGGCGTTTACGCCCTCCAGCCCCGGGGTCTTCGCCGCCGGGGACCCGCCGCCGCGCGAGGGTTGTGAGCTTCAGGTGCTCATCGACGGCGCCAACGCGCTGCCCGAGATCGCCGAGGCGATCTCCCAGGCCAAGCACTTCGTGCACATCACGGGGTGGCACCTGGAGCCGGCCTTCGAGCTGGTGCGCGGGCGCCCGCACGGCGCCGTCGGGGTGTTGCTGGCCGAGATGGCCGAGAAGGTCGACGTGCGCGTGCTGGTGTGGTCGGGCGCGCCGGTGCCGCTGTTTCACCCGACTCGCTCCGAGGTGTCCGAGGGCCTCGACAACCTCACGCGGCACACGCGCATCCGGGCCATGGGCGACCCCAAGGAGCACCCGTTTCACTGCCATCACGAGAAGACCGTGGTGATCGACGGCGAGGTCGCGTTCGTCGGTGGGATCGACATGACCAGCTCCGCCGGCGACCGCTTCGATGTCCAGGCCCACCACGCGCGCCGCTCGATGGGCTGGCACGACGTCGGCACGCGGTTGCGCGGCCCGGCGGTGGCCGACGTCAACGACCACTTCCGCACCCGCTGGCGCGAGCTCACGCAGGAGGATCTCCCGGCGCTCCCGGCGCCCGAGCCGGCGGGCGACTCGAGCGTCCAGGTCGTGCGCACCGTCGAGGAGGACATGTACGACGCCCTGCCCCCCGGGGACTTCAGCATCTTCGAGAGCTACGCCCGCGTGCTGCGCTCAGCCCGCGAGCTCATCTACCTCGAGAACCAGTTCCTGTGGTCGCCTGAGCTCGTCTCGATCATCGCCGACAAGCTGCGCAATCCGCCCACCCCCCAGTTCCGCGTCGTCGTGCTGCTGCCCGCCAAGGCCAACAACGGCGCCGAGGACACTCGCGGCCAGGTGAGCCGCCTCATCGCGGCCGACGACGCGGGCGACACGACCAAGCGCTTCCTGGCGGCCACGATCCGCGCCCTGTCGCCTTCGCATGACCGCGCCGACCCGATCTACGTCCACGCCAAGGTGGCGGCCGTCGACGACCGCTGGCTGATCGTCGGATCGGCGAACCTCAACGCCCACTCGCTGTTCAACGACACCGAGATGTGCGTGGTCACCGACGACGCGGCGCTGGCCCGTGACACCCGCGTGCGCCTGTGGGCCGAGCACCTGGAGATGGACGAGGCAGAGGTGCGCGAGGCCGAGCCATCCACGCTGGTGGACGACACCTGGCACCCGATCGCCGATGAGCAGCTGGAACGCGTGCGCGCCGACCTGCCGGCGACCCACCGCCTGCTGGAGCTGCCCGGGGCGTCGCGGCGCTCGGCGCGGCTGCTGGGGCCGCTCAACGGCTTGTTCGCAGACGGCTGACCCGCCGTCGCCCGCCACGTACTCAAACCGGCCGGATTCCCTACGATGCCCGGGTGCACTCGGTCGGCACACAGGACATGGAGCGGCCACGGCTGGCCGCGCCGCCGCCCGCGATCATTCGCAGCGGACCGCCGCCCCTTCAGGGCGGGCCGATGGCGTTCCTGCGCTTCGCCAAGGCCAACCACATGCTCACGTGGGGTTATCTACGGCTCGCTCTGCGGTGGCTGTGGCTGAAGCTGCGCTGGCGCGGGCGCCTGCAGACCGACGGTCTGTGCTTCATCTGCCCGGGGGTCAAGTTCGAGATCGGCAAGGGCGCCCGGGTCGTGATGGGACGCTGGTCATGGCTGGGCCACGGCTGCAAGGTGCGCGTCCACGAGGGCGAGCTGATCATCGGCGCCAAGACCGTCTTCGGCCAGGAGTGCACGATCTCGGCCTTCCAGCACGTATCCGTCGGCCGCGAGTGCATCGTCGCCGACCGTGTGATGATCATCGACTTCGATCACGGCATGGTCGAGGTGGAGCGCCCGATCCGCGAGCAGGGGATCTACAAGCGCGACGTCAACATCGGCCACAACGTGTGGGTCGGCTACGGCGCCTGCATCCTGCGCGGCGTCACCGTGGGGGACAACGCCGTGATCGGGACCAGCTCAGTGGTGACCTGCGACGTGAAGCCCAACGCGGTGGTCGGCGGGGCCCCGGCCAAGCTCATCCG
>DASXCN010000481.1:0-2575 GCA_036491155.1 Solirubrobacteraceae bacterium
GAAGCCCGGGTCGTCGCTCCACTTGCATGTGTTAGGCACGCCGCCAGCGTTCGTCCTGAGCCAGGATCAAACTCTCCGTGAAGAACTTCCACAAAGAGTCGTCAGGAATAGCCGGAGCCTCGAGCGGCCGCAAACTGTGTCACGACCGGCGACTGCTCCGAATCCTGGGCCTGTCCCTGGTGGGATCAGGCCCTTGCGCTCACGGTCTCACCCCGGCACGAGGCCGAGACGAAACCCATGACCCGCCGGCGAGGCCGGCGAGCTGGAGCCCGATGTACACAGAGGGCTCCCAGCGCAAGACGGGGTTAATTCTGGACCGCCGCTCGAGCTGCTCCCCGAGAGGAGCTTTCAAACGACGGTGTCGAACCTGGACACATCTCTCGGCCGGGGTTCGGCCGAAGAGTGTGCATGCTGTTGAGTTTTCAAAGACCGTCGCACCTCTTGGAGGAGGGGAATCCTCCTCAGGGGCGCGCCCGGGTCCTTGAACCGGTCCCGGGGCGGACCGACGAGTATAGCGCTCCACATCGGCATCGTCGCGAAGCAACGGTTTCGGTGGGCGCCGCCTCGTGCGGCTACTGCTCAGCATAGGACCTGAACGCTGACCGTGCGGTCACGTGGACGATCGTCGAAGTCGATAAGGACGATTTGCTGCCACGTTCCCAGCGTCAGCCGGCCCTCGAGCACAGGGATCGTCTCCGACGGGCCGATGATCGCGGCGCGCAGGTGAGCGTGGGAATTGGTGTCGTGGTTGAGCCGGTTGTGCTCGTAGTCGCCCTCCGCCGGGATCACCCGGTCCAGCAACGCCTGGAGGTCCGAGACCCCTCCGGGCTCGTACTCCATGGTGGTCACCGCCACCGTGGCGCCGATGGCGAACACGACGACCACGCCCCGGTCCACCCCGCCGGCGGCCACGATGCGTGCCACGCCCTCGGTGAGGTCGACGATGTCCCCGTCGCCCCGCGTGCGCATGCGCAACATCCCTCCGCCGGCGGTCATCGCGCCCGGGCCAGGCCTACTCGACGATCTCCACGCGCGCGAAGCGACGCTTGCCCAACTGCAGCACGCGGCCGTGCAGGTCGCCGGCGGGAACGTCGAGGACGTCGCCGGCCATCGGCGCGCCGTCGAGCCGGACCGCCCCCTGCTGCAGGCCGCGCCTGGCCTCGGAGGTCGACACCGAGAACGCCTGGGCCAGCAGCGCGGGCAGGTGCACGGTGCCAGAGCCGTTGATGGTCCAGCGCACGACGGGAACGTCCGCGGGGATCTGACCCCGGACGAAGACGCGGTCGAAAGCCGCCTCGGCGGCCTGGGCCGCAGCGGCGTCGTAGAAGCGCTCCACGAGCGCCCGGGCCAGCGCGCGCTTGACGTCGCGCGGTGCCTGCGCCGGGTCGGGCGCGGTCCCCAGCAGCAGCGCGTACCAGTCGCCGAGCGCCGTGTCCGGGATACTCAGCGTCCGCCCGTAGATCTCCTGCGGCGCATCGGCGACGCCGATGTGGTTGCCGTAGGACTTGGACATCTTGCGCTCGCCGTCGATGCCCGTGAGCAGGGGCATGGTGATGATCACCTGCTCGGGCTGGCTGTAGGCGCGCTGAATGTTGCGCCCCAGCAGCAGGTTGAACTTCTGATCGGTGCCCCCCAGTTCCACATCCGCGCGGACCGCGACCGAGTCGTAGCCCTGCAGCAGGGGATAGAGCAGCTCCAACATGGAGATCGGCTCGTGCGCGGCGTAGCGTTTGGAGAAGTCGTCGCGTTCCAGGAGCTGACCGACAGTGGTGGTGCGGGTCAGAGCGAAGAGCTGCTCCATCGACATGTCCAGCCACTCGCCGTTGAAGCGGACCTCGAGAGCGCCCTCGTCCAGCACCTTGAGCGCCTGCTCCTGGTACGTGCGTGCGTTGGCCTCGATCTCCTCGCCCGACAGCACCGGCCGCAGCGTCGAGCGACCGCTCGGGTCGCCGACGCGCGCGGTGTAGTCGCCGATGATCAGCACCACGGTGTGGCCGAGCTCCTGGAACTCGCGGAGCTTCTGCAGCACGACGGTGTGACCGAGGTGGATGTCGGCCGCCGTCGGGTCGACGCCGAGCTTGACCCGCAGCGGGCGCCCCTCCCCCAGCTTGCGCTCCAGCGCCCCGTCCGGGAGGCAATCGACGACGTTGCGCTTCAGCCAGGCGGCACTCTCGGCGGGGTCGGGCGGCATGGGCGCGATGCTAGATGGTTGATTGCGCGACCACGGGTGCCGGATAGTGCGGCGTGCCGGATGCACTAAACTCTCGCCGCCGCCTGGGAAGCCCCGCCCGTCCTAGAGTTACGCTGGGTTTTCCACCTTCACCGCAGCGCCGTCGCCATGGTCGGCTTCCGGCGCTCGCCGCGATCGCATGAGCGACGACGACGACAACATCAGCGAGCCGCGGGATCCCCGAGCTCCGATCCCGTTCGCGCCACCCAAGCGCCGGTTGCGCCGCCGCAAGGACGGTCGCCCGCGCAAGCCCAAGGTCCGCAAGCTGCGGCTGTTCTGGATCCTGCTGGGACTGGGCGCCCTCGCCATCGTCTCCACGATCTTCGGGATGATGATGGCGGTCGC
>DASXCN010000482.1:0-12571 GCA_036491155.1 Solirubrobacteraceae bacterium
AGCCAATGCGAGCCCCGCACGGCGACGACCCTGACCGCTCTGGCGCGACACGCGATCGGCAATTGCGACCACGACGACGCGGCCGACGGCGCCGCCGTCACAAGTGGCCCGGACTCCCGAGAGCCGGCCTTGGTGCCGTAGGGCACCCTGAGCAGCGCCCATGGCCTGGGCGCCGGACCGGCTCGGTGGGCGACCTGGGGTTCGCGGGCGAGCCTGTGGAGAAACCTGGGGCCCCGTCCCAGTGAAAGCCAATCGGGATCACTCGCGGGGTCTCGTCTGACCCTGTGTAGCCGAGCCGCGGCAGTGTCGCCGAGTTGAGCAGGTCGCGCGCACCGGGATGAGCAAGCTCCTGCGTGATGTCCTGTGGGTTCATGACGAGGAACCGCTGGCGCGTTGCGCGCGGCCATCCGGAATGAGAGTCTGTGAGGTGATGCGGGTGGGACCGGGTAGCGACGCTGCTCTTCTGGAGCGCGATGACGAACGACGTGCGCTCGATTGGGCGGTCAACCACGCGCGCCACGGCGATGGCGAGGTGGTGGTCATCGAGGGTGTCGCGGGCGTCGGCAAGACCTCCCTGCTGGATCTCGCGGACGCGCTCTCAGCGGCGGCGGGGATGCGGGTGCTCAGGGCCCGCGGGTCAGAGCTTGACCGCGCGTTCGGGTTCGGGCTGGTCCGCGGCCTGCTGGAACGGACGGTGGCCGAGATGCCTGACCTCTTGGCGGGCATGCCTGAGCGGGTCGCCGCGATCTTTGGCGCCGGCACGGCCGATGCGCACGCCGAACCTGACCTCTTCGGCCGGCTGCATGGCCTGTACTGGCTGGTCGCCGAGTTGGCCGCAGACCAACCTGTCGCGCTGATCGCCGACGACCTGCACTGGGCCGACACCGCGTCACTGCGATGGCTCGTGTTCATGGCTGAGCGCATCGCAGAGATCCCGGCCGTCATGGTCTGCGCCACCCGGCCCGAGGAGCCCGGCGCCGACCAGGAGCTCCTTGACGCACTGGCCGCGACTGCGCGGCCGCTCATCCGGCCGGCCCCGCTGTCACCGGCGGCGGCAGGCACTTTGATCCGGGCGCGAATCCCCGACGCCGTCGCAGAGTTCGCGACCGCCTGCCACACCGCCACCGGTGGCAACCCGTTCCTGCTCGGCGAGCTGGTCTCCGAGGCCGCTGCGGAGCAGATCGGCGGGTCGGCGGCGGACGCCGGCCGCATCCTGGAGTTCGGCTCCGAGCGAGTCGGCCGCGCGATCCGACGCCGTCTGCGAGCTCTGGACGAGGACGCCACTGACGTCGGGCGGGCGGTCGCCGTTCTCGGTCCGCCGGTGTCGCTCGACGACGTCCTTGGCCTGACCGGGCTCTCGCGCGCGCCGGCGACCGCCGCGGTCGAAGCGCTGATCGCCATCAACATCCTGGCCGCCGACCGGGAGCTGGACTTCGTCCACCCCGTGGTGCGCAGCGCTGTCTACGCCCAGATCCCGTCGCTCCGGCGCCAGGAGCTCCACGAGCGCGCCGCCGCCCTGGTGAGCGAGCGCGGCGCCGAGCACGAACGCGTCGCGCGCCACCTCCTCGCGCTGCCGGGGGCCGGCGATCCCGCGCGGCTGGCGACGTTGCGCGCGGCGGCCCGCGATGCCGACGCACGCGGCGCCGCCGACGCCGCGATCGCGTACCTCCGGCGGGCCGTGGACGAGCCCCCGCCCCCGGACGAGCTTGCCGGCGTTCTGCACGAACTCGGTCTGGAGGAGGCCGCCGACCGGCGGCGCGACGACTTCGACGCCCACCTCCGCCAAGCGCTGTCGCACGCCCGCGACCCCGAGCACCGGACCCGGATCGCGCTGGACCTCGGCCGCGCCCTCGCCTCGTGCGGCGAGTTCCGCCTCTCGGTGGAGCGGTTTCACGAGACGCTCACCGCCGGCGTCGCCATCGACGACACCGCAGCGGTGGCGCTGGAGGCCGAGATGCTGGCGATGGCGTTCCACGAGTTCACCTGCGCGCCGCTCGCCGCTCCGTTCTGGGAGCGTCGCTTCGCCGAGCTCGACCGCGGGGATCCGGTGGCCCCGGAGATCCTCGCGCCCCTCACCGTGGCGATCGCCGCCTCGCGCGGGCCGGCGGGCGACGCGATCGCGCTCGCCGAGCGTGTGCTCGCCTCCGGCGAGCTGGGCGCACCCAACAGCGTTCTGGTCGGCGCCATCGGTAACGGCCTCATCTACGCGGGCGCGCTGTCGCGCGCCAGTCAGGTCTACAGCGAGAGCATCGCCGCGGCCACCCGCCGCGGCAACCGGCTCGCCGCAGCCTGGCAGTCGACGATGGCGTCCAAGGCGCGACTACGACTCGGGGACATCCGCGGCGCCGAGGCAGACGCCCGGCTGGCGCTCGAGGTGTTCCAGGTGGGCAGCGGTGAGCCGGGCATCGCCTGGTGCGTCGCACACCTGCTGGATGCGCTGGTGGCCCGGGGAGCGCTGGACGAGGGCGAGGAGCTGGTGGGCCGCTTCGGCCCACCCTCAGGGGCTGACCCGACGCTGCCCTTGGCGCTGTTGCGCACGTCGCTGGCGCACTTTCACCTCGCCCGCGGCATCCCGACGGCAGCCCTGCGCGAGGCCACCGCCGCCGGTCAGCTGATCTCGGGCGCAATCGCCAACCCGTACTGCTGCGACTGGCGCAGCACACGGGCACTGGCGCTCGCGGGGCTCGACCGCGGGGACGAGGCCGTCGCGACTGCCGAGGCCGAACTGGCCGATGCCCGGGCCTTCGGAGTTCCCGCGGCGGTCGGCGCGTCGCTGCGGACCCTGGGTCTGGTCACCGGCGGAGCCGAGGGCGTCGCGATGCTGCGCGCGGCGGTGGCGACGCTGGAGGGGACCGATGGCCGCCTAGAGCACGCCCGCGCGCTGCTGGACCTCGGTGTTGCGGTCCGTCACCGGGGCGCCCGCACCGAGGCGCGCGACAGGCTGCGCGTCGCCCTCGACGAGACCGCCCGCATCGGCGCCAGCGGCCTCGCCGACCGCGCCCACGAGGAGCTCATCGCCGCCGGCGCTCGGCCCCGGAGAGACCGGCGGCTGCTCTCGGGGAGGGAGTCATTGACCGCGGGGGAGGATCGCGTCGCGCTCCTTGCCGCACAGGGGCTCACCAACCGTGAAATCGCCCAGCGCCAGTTCGTGACCGTGAAGGCGGTCCAGTGGCACCTGCGCAACATCTACCGCAAGCTCGACGTGACCTCGCGTGAAGACCTGCCGTCGGCGCTGCACCTGGGGTCCTAGGTCATAACCCTGGGAGGGGGCGCCGAGCGAGAGCGCTCGGCCGGCGGCGGAGGATACGCCTCGTGTTGACGGACGCACGCCTGCAGTGGGCCTGCCGCCCGATCCAAACCTGAACCCAAGGAGACCCACGACCATGCAACCGGGGCTGGCATCACTCGAGTACGTGCTGGAGGTCGCGAAGGACTGGACGGTCAGCCGCTTCGCCGCCGCGCAGGACAGCGAGTTCATCCTGACGTCGCATCGCTTCGAGCTCCACGATCACGGGGTCATCCACTCGATGATCGCCACCGACTCCGCTGAGGGCTGCTCACCGCTCGACGCCATCGACGCCGTCGAGCAACCGACCGCGTGGACCCACAGCACCTTCGTCACCGTGCTGTACGACACGGAGGACGGACCGGTCGCCCGCGAGCAGGAGGCGATCGAGGTATTGGCGATGGACGACAGCGAGGTCCTCGCCGAGGTGGCCTTCATCGTGCGGATCCTCGACGTGCCTCCATGCCTCGGGCGCTTCTGGTCCGCCCAGTGAACCGCTGAGTGCGGTGCAACGCGCATGCGGACTAGAGCGCGCGGCGCGTCCGATCTACTACACGTGATAGTTTTACGCAGCGTAGTAGATAAGCATCGTCCTCTCATTCGACAGGAGATCCTCGTGATCAAGCGTTTTGCCCTTGCCGCGACAGTCGCGCTCGTGGCCGCCACATCGGCTGCCACGGCCACAGCCGCCGCCCAACCCAATGCGGCCCGCCACCATCGCGCCTCCGCGCAGCAGGCCCGCCACCGGCGAGCGCCGACCCGGCCCGATCCGGTGGTCGCCTTCAACCAGCTGCTTCAGCAGGTGGTCACGGCTCCCGGCGCCCAGCCGGCCACGATCCACCCCACCCGCACGATGGCGATCACCCAGGTCGCGGTCTATGACGCGGTGAACGGCATCCTCCATCAGGGCCGCCCGATGCTGGTTGGCGAGCGCGGCCCGCGCCACGCCTCGGCCGATGCGGCGGCGGCCGCCGCCGCCCGCACGGCGCTCGACGCGCTGCTGCCCACCCAGCGGGTGGGGGTCGACGCCTTCTACGCGCACACGCTGGCGCAGATAGGCTCCGGCGTGGGGGTACGGGGCGGCATCCGCTTCGGCGAGCGGGTGGCCCGCGCGGTGCTGGCCGATCGCGCCCACGACGGCGCGTCGGTGGCGCCACCGGCGTTCACGCCCGCGCCGGGACCCGGCGAGTACCAGCTGGCGCCGCCCGCTTTCGCGCCGGCCGGCTTCACCCAGACCGCGCACGTGACCCCGTTCGTCCTGGGGTCGCCGGGCCAGTTCCGGCCGGCCCCGCCGCCGGCGCTGTCCAGCCCACGGTATGCCGCGGACTTCGCCGAGGTCCGGTCGCTGGGCGAGCTGAACAGCACCACGCGGAGCACCGATGAGACGGCGATCGGGCGATTCTGGGGCGCCGCGCCCATCTGGATCGTCTGGAACCAGATCGCCGACCAGGCCGCCGTCGGCATGGGCAACAGCCTGGAGCAGAACGCCCGGCTGTTCGCAGTGCTCGACACGACGCTCGCCGACGGAGCCATCGCGCTCTACGACGCCAAGTACGCCGATCACCGCTGGCGGCCGATCACGGCCATCACCGCCACGGATCAGGGCAACCCCGACACCATGGGCGACCCCGGTTGGGTCCCGCTGGCCACCACGGCCAACGATCCCAGCTATCCAGGAGCTCACGCCGAGTTCAGCCAGGCCGCCGCGACGGTGCTGCAGGACTTCTTCGGGACCGACGTGTTCAGCTTCTCGCTGAGCAACGCGACGGTCGGCATCACGCGGACGTTCAACAGCTTCTCGCAGGCGGCGTTTGAGGCGTCCGCGAGTCGCATCTTCGCCGGGCAGCACTTCCGCTACGACGAAGACGCTGGGCAGACCCTCGGCGGCCAGGTGGCGGGCTTCGTGCTCGACCACGCGTTTGTGCCCGACCGCCACGGTCACTAGCAACCCACGGGCTCGGGCGGTCGGCGAACCGCCCGAGCCCATTCCTTCTCCTGAGGCGGTCCTCGCCTTTGAGGCGGGGCGGGGGTAGGAGGGTCCCGTGTGGTCGTGGCACAGGCGTCGGTCAAAACCAGGGCTCGGGAAAGGTGGCTGGCGGGCCTGTGAGAGCCTGTGAGAGCCTGTGCCTCTCAGGCGCCCTCTGGTTGGGGTGGGTGTGGGAGATTTCCCTGCTCAGAGCGGGAAAATATCCCACGAGTAACTGCCAGCACGGCTCAGACGGCCGATCGACGCGAGTTGTGGTAGGCAAGCCCACCCACGGGGCGCTCGGACTTCGTCGCCGGGGTGCTGGCCTTCCTGTTGCAGCCGCGCCTTCGTGTGCCTTCGTGTTGCAGCCGCCCGGGGTTAGAGGCCTCCGGCCAGCCGCTTGAGCTGCCGGCGGCGCGCGGGGTCCAGCGTGTCCAGGCTCTTGGCGAAGTGCGCGAGCGCGACGTCGCCGAACTCGTCGACCAGGCCGCGGACCTGGGCGCCCGCCCGCAGCTCCTGGTACTCCTGGCGGGTGAGGCGCGGCGTGTAGCTGTCCTGGCGACCGTCGCGCGTCCGGTCCAGCAGCTCCTTGTCATTGAGGCGCCGCATCACGGTCATGTACGTGGTGTAGGCCCGCGGCGGATCGGCCTTGCGGTTGAGCGCCTCCATGACGGTCCGCACGGTCGCCGTCTCCTGGCGCCAGACCTCGTCCATGATCTCGGCCTCCAGCTCGTGCAGGACCGGCGGCTCAACCAGAGGTCGCGCCGGTGGCTCAACGGGGCGTCGCGACCGTGCCATGGCGCGACAGCATAGTCCCGGCCCGCCGCGCCCCTCGGGTCATGCGGCCGGCGATCCGTTGCCGTCAGGTCATGCCGCGCCCCGCGCCCCCGTGCCTCCGTAACCTGTGCCGTCGCGCGCCTGCTGGCCGAGGGCGCAGCAGCAGGCGGACGAGAGTTGGTAGGCGTGCCGCCACCGGCGAGCGGCCTCGAGGTCGTCGAAGCGGATCGCCTCGGCGAACCGTTGGGCGGTGTAGGCGGTCAGCTCCGCCTGGCGCTCCAGCAACTGCTCGGCGTGCATGCGGGCGGCGTACCCGACGCTCATCGGACGCTCTGTGACCGGGGCGGCTGACCCAGAGCCCCCGTCGCCGGTAAGCGCAGCACCAGATAGGCGAGTAGGAGCACGATCGTCGCGACCTCCAGGGAGATGGAGACGACGATCGCGCTCCAGTAGCCGGTCTCCATGAACCCGAACAGTCCGGTGCTCTCGCTCACGATGACGCCGGCCAGCGAGCCAGTCGCCACCGCGATGCCCCCGGCGCTCAACAGCCCCAGCGCCAGCCGCCCCATGCGCCCGGGCAGTCTCTGCACAGGCGCGGTCAGGCCCACCGCCAGCACGGCGGCCGAGATGAAATTGAACAGGAACAGCGTGCCGATCGTCGGGATCGCCGAGTAGGAGTCCACCGCGTACTGCTGCAGGTGGTCCAGTCCGACCGCCAGCAGGGCGAGCGCCCCCGCGTACCTCGCCACCGCGGCCCCGACTCGGAGGCTGCGGGTCGGGGGCGCCGCCGCCACCTCAGCCATTGCCGTCGTCATCGATCTTCTTGCCGCTCGGCGACAACACGTACCACTCAGCACCGAACTGGTCCAGCGCCTGCCCCTTGGTCTGGCCGGGCTGGGTGTCGCCGACGTAGGTGTACAGCGGATGGCCGGCGTAGGTGACGTCGCTGGCCCCGCCGGGCTGCTTGGCGACGCTGAGCTTGGTGGCGGACAGGCCAGAGCCCGCCACGGCCTGCGTTGCGGTCAGCGGCGGCCAGATACTGGCGCAGGCGCCCGAGCACGCGCTGGTCATGCCGGCGTCCTTCTCGAACAGATAGAGCGTGCGGCCCTGCGCGTCGACCAGGACGTCTCCCAGGCTGGTATGTCGGGTGGCGACGGTGCCGGTATGCCCCGCAGGCGCCGACGGCGACGTCGCCGCCGCGGCAGGCGAGGCGTATCCCGACCCGGACCCGCCTGAGGTGGTACCGGCCGAACCGCACCCGGCGGTGATCAGCGCAAGCCCCACGACCGCGACCGGGACGCCGAATGACATTCGTTTCTTCATGATTGGTCTCCTGATGATCCGGGGCGCTTCTCCGTGCCCCATGTCTACTGTGCTTCGTAGTACTACAGTACGTAGTTGAGACTTGTCAAGAGGCCCGTTGCCAATCGGTGCGTCTTTTACTACTCTGCGTCGTATGTCGAGCGCTCCCGCCGCTCCCACCCCGGCCGTTCCGGCGCTGCACGCGCTGGAGGCTGAAACGATGAACGCTCTTTGGGACATGGATGAGGCCTCCGTCCGCGAGGTCATGGACGCGCTCAACCGCGCCGCCGAGCGACCGCGGGCGTACACGACCTACATGACGATCCTCGGACGACTCAGCGCCAAGGGCCTCCTGGCCCGCCGCCGCGACGGCAAGACCGACTTCTACTCGCCGGTACACTCGCGGGCCGAGTACGCGGAGCTTCGCGCGGCGGCCGAAGTGGAGGCGCTCGTCGATGCGTACGGCGACGTCGCCCTCAGTCACTTCGCCCGGCGCATGGCCAGCCTGGATCCCCAGCGACGCGACGCTCTGGAGCAGATGGCCCGTGCCCGCTGAGCATCGCGCTCGCCACGCGGAGTCGCGTCGGGTGTATCGGTGGCTGCTGGCATTGGGCGCGGCGGGTCTGGGACTGTGCGCGCTCGTGCTCGCCGCCGGCATCCACTCCGTGCGCGTCGCACCCGGTTCCGCACACCGCGTCGACGTGGCGGGAGTGAGACTGACCTACCCGGTGGTCAACGCCGCTGCGGCGCTGCTCCTGGGTCTCGCCCTCCTCGGCGGCGCGGTGTTACTGGCGACCGCGCGCGCGGCGTGGCGGCAGGTCCAGGCGACCCGGCGCATGACCCGGAGCCTCCCGGTCATCGGACGGCTCGCCGGGCAGCCGACGGTACTGATCGTCGACGCCACCGCGCCGGTCGCCTTCTGCGCGGGCTGGCTGCGGCCGCGGGTGTACGTCTCAAGCGGAGTTCTGAACCGCCTGTCGGAGCGCGAGCTACAAGCCGTCCTGGCCCACGAACATCAGCACTGGGCCCTGCGCGACCCTCTCCGGCTGGCTGTCGGGCGCGTCCTGTGCCAGGCACTGTTCTTCCTCCCGGTACTCGACGCCCTGCACTCCGACTACGCCGACGCCGCAGAGCTGACGGCCGACGCGGCGGCGCTCGTAGCGCTCGACGGTGCCGGCGCCGTCCTGGCGTCGGCGATGCTCACCCTCGGCGCGGCTGGCTCCGACGGTGAGGTCGCCATCTCCTCGCGCCGGGTCGACGCCCTGCTCGGGCACCCGGTGGACTGGCAACGGCCGCGGCTGCTCCTCGGAACCGGGCTGGCGACCCTGGCCCTGCTCGTCGCGCTGGTCTGGCGCGCGAGCGCGGGGGCCTCGATCGAGGCCAGCCTCAACCTCCCCATCGCCAGCTCGCAGCCGTGCATTCTCGTGCTGGCACTGGTCCCGGTGCTCGCCGGGGTCGCCGCCGCGCTGATGCGGCGCCCCGTGCGCGCCCGCGCCGGCGCCGGCGCGCAGCTCGCCCACCGCTGACCCTCTGATCGCGGCTTCGCCGGTCTCCGCGAGGCCGAGTGAGACGATCTACTACAGCATATAGTACTATTGTCTGTCGTAGATACTCGAACCCGGGAGAAACCGCTGTGAGACACACGCCGTGGGTGCCGTCATGAGCCACTTGATCGCAGGCCGAGCCCAGATGGGCACGTCCCTGGCCTTCCACCTGAGCTTCGCGGTGTTTGGCGTCGGACTGCCGGTGATGATGCTCATCGCCGAGGGAATGCATCTGCGCGGCGGCGACCCCGCCTGGCGAGCTCTGGCTCGCCGGTGGTCCAAGGCGTTCGCGATCCTCTTTGCGGTCGGAGCCGTCTCGGGAACCATCATCTCCTTCGAGCTGGGGCTGTTATGGCCGGGATTCAGCCGCGTCGCGGGCAGGATCATCGGCCTGCCCTTCTCCCTGGAGGGGTTCGCGTTCTTTTTGGAGGCGATCTTCCTCGGCATCTACCTGTACGGCTGGGACCGCATCTCGCCACGCGCGCATTGGCTCTCCGGAGTGCCCGTCGCGATCTCGGGCATCGCTTCGGCCTTCTTCATCGTCACCGCCAATGCGTGGATGAACGTGCCGCGGGGCTTCAAGCTCAGCCACGGCCACATCACCCACATCGATCCGGTGGCGGCGCTGTTCAACCCGGCGTGGCCGACCGAGACCACGCACATGGTCTTTGGAGCGCTGCTGGCCACCGCATTCGGCATCGCCTCGGTCTACGCCGTGGGCATGCTGCGAGGCCGGCGCGACGGCTACCACCGCCGTGGGCTGGCCCTCGGCATGAGCGCGGCCGCGATCCTGGCCCCGCTGCAACTGGCGGTGGGCGATCTGCTGGGCCGCACGGTCGCCCACAACCAGCCGGCCAAGCTGGCCGCCATCGAGGGGCAGTTCCAAACCGAGCACGGCGCGGGGCTCAACCTCGGCGGCTTCCCCATCCCCGGTCACGAGCACGCCATCCTCAACCTGCGGATCCCCAACGTCCTGAGCCTGCTGGCCTATGACAACCCGCACGCCACCGTCCGCGGCCTGGGCACGTTCCCCAAAGCCGACCAGACGCCGCTGGCCCTGCCCGTCCGGCTCTCGTTCCTCGGGATGGTCGGGATCGGGACCTTCCTCATCGGGCTGTCGGTCTGGTACTGGCTCCGTCGCCGACGCCAGGGTCACGGGCCCGACCGCCTGACCCTCATCGCGCTGGTCGCCGCAGGCCCGCTGGCGTTCCTCGCCAACGAGCTCGGGTGGATGGTGACGGAGTTCGGGCGCCAGCCGTGGGTCATCTACGGAGTGCTGCGAACCGACCACGCCATCACCACCGCACCCGGCCTCGGTGCGATCTTCGCCGGCTTCGCGCTCGTCTATGTCGTGCTCTCGGGCATGACCGTGTGGCTGCTGCGCCGGCTGGCCACCGGTGCGCCGGCTGTCCTGCAAGCCGCTCGTGATCTGGCGGTGGCGGCATGACACTCGCCGACGTCCTCATCGCCGTCATCTGGAGCGGCCTCACCGCCTACGCGGTGCTGGGCGGCGCCGACTTCGGCGCCGGGGTGTTGCATCTCCTCTCCCCCACCCACCTCGCGGGGCGCCGGCGGCAGGAGTCGATCACGACCGCGATGGGGCCAGCCTGGGAGGCCAACCACGTGTGGCTGATCTTCGTGCTGACCGGGCTGCTCACTGCGTTCCCGGACGCGTTCGCCGCGCTGGGCTCCGCGGTGCTGGCGCCCGCGAGTCTCGCGCTCGTGGCGATCGTGGTCCGCGGCGCGGCGCTCGCGTTCGGCGGCCAGCTGACGGTCGCCGACCGCCTCCAGCGCCCGGTGCGGCTGGCCTTCGGGGTGGCGAGCGTGAGCGCGCCGCTGGTGATGGGCGCCCTCGCCGGCGGCCTCGCCCGCCAGCGCGTGATCATCGACTCAGGGCGCGTCAGCGCAGGCGGCGGCGCCGCGCTGTGGCTGGGGTGGTTCCAGCTGGCGACCGGGCTCATGGCCCTGGCGGCGTGTACGGCGGTGGCCGCTGCGCTGCTGGCGACGCGGTCAAGCGGGCGGGGCGAGGAGCGACTGGCGCGCGCCTTCCGCCGCCACGCCGCGTGGGCGACCGCGGCGACCGCGGCACTGGCGGCCATGGCGCTGGCGCTGTCCTCCAGCGAGGCGCCGCGTCTGCACTCGGGCCTCACCGGACGTGGCCTACCCGCCGTGATCGTCGCGTTCCTGGCGCTCGCGGTGACCGCCGCCGCGCTGCGCCTGCGACGCGACCGGTGGGCGAGGGGTGGGGCGGTCCTGGCCATGGCCGGAATGGTGTGGGGCTGGGGCCTGGCCCAATTTCCCAGGCTGGTGGGGCCGCGGGTCACCGTCGCATCCAGCGCCGCGCCCCCGGCTGAGCTGCACGCGATCGCCATCGCGCTCGGCGCCGGAGCGGTGCTGCTCCTGCCCTCGCTGTGGCTGCTCCATGGCGCGTTTCGCCGGGCCGCCGCGGAGGTGACGCGATGATCCACCGACCCGCGCTCCGCCTCCCCCGCGAGCCGCTGCCAACCGCCGCCGCGGCGGTCATCGTCCTGGTGACCGTGTCGCCGTGGCCGCTCGGGTTCAGCGGCAGTCATGCCGCCATGGCGGAGCACATCGCCTTCGCCATGGGCTTCGGTCCGATCGCCGTGCTGATCGCAGCGCTGCCGGCGGCGGCCGTCAGCATCGCCCTCGCCGGCGGCTGGCTGATGGCCAGCCCGTGGGCGCTCGGTTACGCGTCCGTGGGGGTCGGCGCCTGGAGCGCGGACCTGCTCGGCGGCATCGCCCTGATCGCGCTGAGCGCCGCCGCGTGGCGAGCCGGTGAAGCACCGCTGCCCCACGACGCCTCCGGGGCGACGGAAGGGAGCCGGCCATGACCCCGCTCAACTGGCGGTCGCGAACGACGGTGCTCGCCTCTCCCGAGCACGTCATGGACGCCCTGACTGACACCGCGGCCTGTGCGCGCTGGTCGCCGGTGCCGTTTGCGGTCGACGGCGGCGGCAGTCATCGCTTGGCGCCCGGGACGATCCGCCGCGTGAGCGGCCGCCTGCTCGGCGCGCCGGTGCGCTTTCACCTGCACACGCTCGAGGTCAACCCCCGGCGGTTGCGGCTGCACGCGCGCGGGCCCATCGAGATCAGCGTCGCGTACGCGCTGACGCCGCTCGCCGAGGGCTGCGCCGTCGACGCGCACGTCTCCATCGACCGGCCGCGCAATCCACTCGGTCGTCTCGTCGGGCGCACCACCGGGCTGATGCTTGCGGCGGGCACGCTCGACGTGGCGCTCAGCCGTCTCGCGCGCGAAGCCGAACGGTCGGCGCGCCCGCCTCTCCCGGGACGGCAGCCGTGAGCAGAGACGACCGCCGCGGGCGCCGGCGCATGCCGCTCGGGCCCGACGCCGACGCGATGACCGTGCTCAACCGCGCACTCGACATGGCGCGGCGGCGCCTGCGCTACCGCATCGGAGCGGCGTTGATCATCGGGGCGACGGTGGTGGCGGCGCTGGTGCTGGCCCGATGACCCCGGCCGAGCCGGCGACGTCCCTACGGTTCCCGGACCGCCGTGGGGGTGGGTTCCCTGGCGAGCGGTCTGAACCCGGCGATCTTCATCAGGACCTCGGCGATCTGGTCCTTTGAGTGCTCGGGATGTGCGAGCCACCAGCCGGCGAGGGATTCACCGGCGCCGGTGAAGGCGTGAGCAAAGGGTTCGTCGTCGAAGATCGAG
>DASXCN010000483.1:0-2801 GCA_036491155.1 Solirubrobacteraceae bacterium
AACTGGTGTCGGTCGCGGGTGCCGCCGGGGTCGACGAATCGGTCGCGCTGGAGGAGTCCGTGGCGGCGGGGGTCGCGTCGGCGCCGGAGCCCGAGTCGCCCGCCGGGGCGGCGGCCGAAGACGAGGAGCTGGGGGTTGACGCCGAGCTCGGGCCAGTCGGGGCCGGTGCCACCGCCGCGGGCGTCGATGCGCTCGTGCCACCGGCAGGGGCGGGTGGTGTTGGGGCCGGCGCGGGCGGGTCGCTGATCGCCGTCGGCGCCGCGGCGCCGGTGCCGCCGCTCGGCGTGGAGTCCGAGGACGATGACGCTGCGCCGGTCGCGGTGGCGCTCGAGCTGGTCCCCGCGGACGCGCCGGTCGACGTCGAGGTCGCGCCGCCCGATGTCGTTGGCGTTGAGGAGAGCGACGACGACGCGGCGCCGCCCGCCGCGGTGGAGGTGGAGGTTCCGGGGGCGAGCACCGGCGAACCGACCGGGCCCTCCAGCGGATTGTTGCTCTGAGGGGCCGCCCGTGATGGGATCGAGGCCAACAGCCTCTCGCGTGCGGTCGGCGGAGCCGTCGCGCGGTGAAGAAGCGGGTGATCGGTGTGCCCGGCGCTCGCCGCGACGGTGGCAATCGCCGCCGCGGTGAGGATCTTGGCCACCACGCCCGTGGCGCTCAGACCGCCGACGCCGACCGATTCCCCGATGACGGTCAAGCCGGTGGCGGCAGCGACGACAGGTGCGGCCGTGGCCACGGCGCCGGCTCCCGCACTCGCGACCCCGCCTGCGGCGGCGGCCGAAACCGCGCTGACCCCTCCGCTGACGCCGCCGGCCGCGGTGGCGCCGCCGATGGCTGAGGCGCCGCCCACCGCCGAGACGCTCCCGACGACCGTGCCGCCCCCGCAGGCGCCCGCGCCGGCCGCGACCGCGCCGCCACCACCCCCGCAGGCCGCGGCGACCGCTCCGCCGCCATGGAACACGGCGCCGAGGATCGAGGTCTTCAGCTCGCCGGCGAGGGCGACGGGCAGGATGAGCGCCAACGCCGCCCGCTGGTGGCGGACCTCGTGCTCGAAGGACTGACAACCGGAGCAGCGCTCGATGTGCGCACGCAGCACGCTGCGCGCCGGAATGTGCCCCTCCATCACGGCCAGCTGCGCGCGGATGTCTCCGCACGGGTGCTGCCGGGCCTGCCGGCCTCGGATCAGCGCCTCGCGCGCCTGAAAGACGAGTGCCTTGACCTTCTCGGTGCGGACGCCAAGCACGCTGGCGATGTCCTTCTGGGGGTGGTCGCCGAGCTCGAACAGGACCAAGGCGGCCCGCTGGTCTGCCGGCAGCCGCCGCATGTCGTCAAGCATCTCGCGCAGATCTTCGCGGCGCTGGACCTGGTCAGCGAGACCCTCGAAGACCGGCTGGTCGGAGCCCAGCTCGTCCACGCCTATCGCCTCGCGTCTCGCCCGCAGCTCCGACAGGCAGCGGTTGCGCGCGATGGTGTAGAGCCACGGCCTGAGCGCGATGCTGTTCTCGCCGTCGCGCAGCGCCCGATAGGCCGAGACGAAAGTCAGCTGCAGAGCGTCCTCCGCGGCCTCGCGGCTCCCCAGCATGTGTGCGCAGAAGGCGAGGATTCCGCGGGCGTAGCGGTCGTAGATCTCCTCGAAGGCGGCCGCTTCGCCGCAGCGGACCCCGGCCACCAGCTCCTCATCCGTCTGGCCGACGGCTGACCCGCGGTCCGCCCCATGCCGGAGCCCAAGGACGGTTGCCGTCTCCCCCATGTGCATAGTGTGCGCCACCGGGGCGTCAGAGTCCAGTCAGGTCGTTCTCAGGCGTTCGCCTGAAGACTCTGGATGCGGGCGCCGTCTCGCTGCGTCGCGACGCTGGACAGCGCCCCGGGGGGCGATCCTTGCCCCCGGGACGCGGTGCCCCCACAACTTCATCAGCGGTGCCCCCACAACTTCATCAGCGGCTCGGGTCACCTCCGACCGCGAAACCTTTGGCCAACCTTCGCCAACATGGCTACAACTACATGAACGCTGCTGGTTGGCAAAGGTTGGTCGGAGTACTTCATTCTTGGCCCACGGCTTTGGCATAATTGGTAAACACCAAGCTTGGGACGAAAGCGATTTCGTCCCACGGGTCGGGCGAGTGTGCCCCCACTTCCCTGACTCTCCGGGGGGTCGAGACGGATCGAGGCCCCCCGGGCCTATTTGCGCTGACGTGGGCCGATGGGGCGCCAAAGGCCCCGTCGGCGTGCCCGCGTACCCTCGCCCTCGATGAGCCGAGCACTTCCGGCCATGGTGGGCATCGCGGCTGCGGCCTGCTGGATCGCCGCGCCGGCTGCCGCGGCGCCTCGGGGTGCTCGTCCGGTCGCGGTGCCGTCCGCCGGCCGAGCACTCAACACGTCGCACCCCGACCACGTCATCGGTGATGGCACGCCGGCCAGCTGCACCTCGGCCGCGGTGGTGGCGGCGGTGCGCGCAGGCGGGATCATCCGCTTCTCCTGTGGCCCCAAGCCGGTCACCATCACCATGCGCGCGACCGCCAAGGTCCGCAACACCAGCGCCAAGGTCGTCCTGGACGGCGGCGGCCTGGTGACGCTCAGCGGCGGCGACCGTCGCCGGATCCTCTACCAGGACACGTGCGATCAGGCCCAGGTCTTCACGACCTCGCACTGCGATGACCAGGCCGCGCCGCGCCTGACGGTCCAGAACATCGCCTTCGCCGACGGCAATTCGACGGGCCAGCACTTCGACGGCGGGGGTGGCGGCGCGATCTTCGATCGCGGCGGGGAGCTGCGCATCGTCAACGCGACCTTCACCGGCAACCGCT
>DASXCN010000484.1:0-6929 GCA_036491155.1 Solirubrobacteraceae bacterium
ACGCCGAGCTTCTCGGCCTGGGCGAGCTTTGACCCGGCGCTCTCCCCCGCCACCAGCCAATCGGTCTTGCGCGACACGGACCCCGTCACGCGGCCGCCGGCGGCCACGATCCGCTCGGTCGCCTGCTCGCGGGTGAGGTCCGGGAGAGTCCCGGTGAGCACGAGGGTCTTGCCGGCCAGCGGTCCCTCGCCCGGGGGCGGCCCCTCCTGCTCGAATTGCAGGCCGCGCTCGCGCAGGTCCGCGATCAGCTGCTCCATGATCGGGTCGTGGAGCTGCTCGTGGATGGTGGCGGCCATCTTGGGCCCCACGCCGGGGGTCTCCTCGATCGTCTCGGGGGAGGCGGCGAGCAGGGCGTCGATCGAGCGGAACTGGGCGGCGAGGTTGCGCCCCGTCACTCCGCCCACCTCCTCGATCCCAAGGGCCACCAGCACCCGGCCGAACGGCATCTCCTTGGACTTGGCGATCGCGGTCACCAGCTTCTCGGCCGAGACCCGGCCGAAGCCGGGCTGCTCCGCGATCTGCTCGGCGGTCAGGTCATAGAAGTCGGCGGCCGTCCGTACCCAGCCGAGCTCCATGAACAGCGACACCTGCTTCTCCCCCAGGCCGTCGATGTCCAGCACGGTCTCAAAGAAGGTGAGCAGCTGCCAGCGGCGGCCGGCGCAGTCCCGGTTGGGACAGCGGGTGAACACCGAGTCCTCGGGCTTGACGGTGGGCGTGTCGCACACCGGGCAGCGCTCCGGCGGCCGGGGCGGCGCCGGGCGATCCTTGCGCTCGGCGACGTGGGGCGCGGGCGAGAGCACCTGGGGGATCACGTCTCCGGCGCGCAGCACGATCACGTCCTCGCCGGGACGGATGTCCTTGCGCGCGATGTCCTCCTCGTTGTGCAGCGTGGCCTGCTTGATCGTCACCCCGGACACGTGTACCGGCTCGACCACCGCGTAGGGGTGCAGGTCGCCGAACTTGCCGGGGTTCCAGCGGATCTCGAGCAGCGTGGTCACCGCGGTGGTGGGCGGAAACTTCCACGCGATCGCCCACCGAGGGTCGCGCCCGACGACGCCCAGCCGCCGCTGCAGCGCGAACTGGTTGACCTTGACCACGACGCCGTCGATCTCGAAGTCCAGCGACCCGCGCCGGCGCTCCCAGGACTCACACTGCGCCACCAGCTCCTGCTCGTCGGTGAGCTTGCGCACATCGGGGTTGACGGGGAAGCGACGCGCGCGCAGCCACTCCAGCGCCTCCCAGTGGGCGTCGAAGGACAGCCCTTCGGTGACGCCGATGGCGTAGCACCACAGCGACAACGGCCGATCGGCGGCCAGTTTGGGGTCGAGCTGGCGGATGGTGCCCGCGGCCGAGTTGCGCGGGTTCATGAACGTCGACAGGCCCGCCTCGGCACGGCGCTCGTTCAAAGCCGCGAAATCGGGCAGCGACATATAGACCTCGCCGCGGACCTCCAGCAGGGGCGGCGGCGGCGCCCCGTCCATCTGGAGTCGCAGCGGGATCGAGCCGATCGTGCGGAGGTTGTGGGTGACGTCCTCGCCCACCTCGCCGTTGCCGCGTGTGGCGCCGCGCTCGAACACGCCGTCGCGGTAGATGAGCGAGATGGCCAGCCCGTCGATCTTGGGCTCGGCGACGAACTCGAAGGCGGGGTCCTCGATCCCCTCGCGCGCCAGGTGGTTGCGCATCCGCTGGATCCAGGCCTGGAGCTCTTCCGCGGAGCGGGCGTTGGCCAGCGACAACATGGGCTCGGGATGGCGCACCTTGACCAGGTCGGACACCGGCTCGCCCCCCACGCGCTGCGTCGGCGAGTCCGGCGTGAGCAGCTCAGGGTGGTCGGCCTCGATGCGGCGCAGCTCGTCGAGCAGCGCGTCGTAGGCGTCATCGCCGATCTCAGGGTCGTCGAGGACGTAGTAGCGGTGGCCGTGGTACTCGAGCAGCTTGCGCAGCTCATCGGCGCGCGCCGCGGGATCCCCCGCCCCCGCCCCCGCTCCCACTCCCACGCGCGTCCCGGCCCCGGCCTTCGCCGCCGGGCTCATCACTCGGCCGCCTCGTCGCCGGCCGGCGCCATCGGCTCGCCCACCTCGTCGGCGGCGGGCGCGACCAGGCGCGCCAGGTCGTAACGCGCCAGCGAGTCCAGCCCGTCACGGTCGGTGAGGTCGAAGTGGATGGGCGTCACGGCGATCTGACCCGCGGCGACGGCGGCCAGATCGGTGCCCGTCTCGTCGCGGAGGTAGGTCGCGTCGCCGTAGATCCGGTACAGCCGCCGCCCCTGGGGGTGGCTGGAGTCCTCGTCGACCAGGGCCAGCTCATCGCGGTAGACGCGCTTGCCCAGCCGCGCCACCGCCACGCCCGACGGCCTGGCGCCGGGGACGTTGATGTTGAGCAGGGTGCCATCGGGAAGCGGCACGTTCTGGAGCTCGGCGACGAGCCGCGCCGTGAAGCTCGCCGCCACGCTGAAGTCAAAGCGCGACCCCATGCGAAAGTCCAACTCGCGGTTGGTGGACTGCTGGGACACCGCGATACCGGGCAGGCCAAGCACGATGGCCTCGAGCGCGGCCGCCACGGTCCCGGAGTAGGTGATGTCGTCGCCGAGGTTGGACCCGTGGTTGATCCCGGAGACCACGAGCTCGGCCTCGAAGCCCTCGATCAGACCCAGGTGGGCCAGCCGCACGCAGTCCACGGGCGTGCCGTCGGTGGCGTAGCCGACCGTCCCGTCCTCGAAGTCCACTTCCTGAACCCAGACCGGGCGCCGGGTGGTGATGGAACGGGCCATGGCCGAGCGGTTGCCGTCGGGAGCGATGACCGCCAGCTCGACCGCCGGGATGGCGATCAGGGCGCGGCGCAGCGCCTGCAGGCCATCGGCCTCGATCCCGTCGTCATTGGTGAGAAGAACCCGCACGCCCTAGATGCTATGGCGCGGCGAGGCCGGAACGCGGCAAGCGCTGGGCCGCGGCCCGAGCGGTGATCAAAACCCAGATCACCACCCGCGCCGCGGCCACCCCCAAAACGCCTGCGCCCTCGATGTGTTGGAAAGAGTAGGGTTCAACAAGAAAAAGCGATATAGAACATCCGTCCAATTGTGGATTAGTTTGGGGCTGGACGGGAATGGCACGGGGCGCGCGTCGCGAAAGCCGGCCGCCCGTCGGCGTCACAGCACGCGGGCGCCACCGTAGCCGGCGCCCAGGAAGTGCAGGCCATGGGGTGGAGCGGTGACGCCGGCGTCGGCTCGCGGGCGGCCACGTAACAGGTCGGCGAAGGCGTCGAGCGAGCGCCGGCCGCCCCCGACCTCGAGCATCGTCCCCATCAGCACCCGGATCATGTTGCGCATGAAGGCGTCGGCCTCGATCCGGAATTCCAACAGCTCCGGACCCGCTGAGGCCCACGCCGCGCTGTAGACGATGCGCTCGAAGCGAACGTGGTCGGTCTCGGTCGGCGTGAAGGCCGTGAAGTCGTGCTCGCCGACCAGCAGTTCCGCACACGCCCGCAGCGCGCCGGCGTCGAGCGGGTGGGGCCAGTGCAGCGCCCGCCGGCGCTCGAACGCGCTGCGTGACTGGCGCGTCAGCACGCGATAGGCGTAGGCCCGGCTGGTGGCGTCATGCCGTGCGTCGAACCCCGGCGCCGCGGCCTCACACTCGAGGACCGCCACGTCGTAGGGCAGGAGCGCGTTCAGAGAGTCCGCTCGGACCGGCTCGCCGGCGTAGCTCGCCACCTGACCGACCCCGTGCACGCCGGCGTCGGTGCGCCCCGCCACCGTGAGGGGGACGCTGTCGCGTTGCAGGACCATGCACAGGGCACGCTCCAGCTCGCCCTGCACCGTGCGCAGGCCGGGCTGGCGAGCCCAGCCCGAGAACTCGGTTCCGTCGTATTCGATGAGGAGGCGCGCGACGGCCGCCACCGACGACCCCTCAAGTCCAGCGGCCCGAACCGGTCAGACCAGCTCGAGCAGGACCATCTCGGTCGAGTCAGACCGCCGCGGCCCCAGCTTCAGAATCCGCGTATAGCCACCCGGGCGCTCGCTGTAGCGAGGGGCGATCTCCTCAAACAGCTTGTAGACCATGAACTTGTCCTGACCGAGGGCCGACAGCGCCTGGCGGCGAGCATGCAGGTCTCCGCGCTTGGCGAGCGTGATCAGCTTCTCCACCTCGGGCTTGACCGCCTTGGCCTTGGCCTGCGTGGTCTGGATGCGCTCGTGCTCGATGACCTCCTTGGAGAGGTTCATCAGCAGCGCCTTGCGATGGGACGCTGACCGGCTGAGCTGGTATCGCTGACGTTGATGTCTCATGGCTCGACGAAGCGGATCTTAGTCGTTTCGGAGTCCCAGGCCTCGAGCGTGCAGGGTCTCGATCACCTCGTCGATCGACTTCTTGCCGAAGTTGGGGATGGCGTTGAGCTCCCCCTCGGTCTTGGAGACGAGGTCGCCGACGGTCTGGATGCCGGCCCGCTTGAGGCAGTTGTACGAGCGCACGCCGAGCTCCAGCTCCTCGATGAGGATGTCGTCCATCGCGTTGGGCGGACGCGAGTTGCCGCCCACCTGGCCGGCGCCGACCAGTCCGGGGTCCAGGGCACCCGGGGCGCCGACGTCGCGCAGCTCCACCACGCGGTCGGCGTCGGTGAAGATCGCCAGCTGGGAGATGAGGATCTCCGCCGCCTCGCGCAGCGCGGCGTGCGGGTCGATCGAGCCATCGGTCTCGATGTCGAGCGTGAGCTTGTCGAAGTCGGTCTTCTGGCCGACACGGGCCTGCTCGACGTTGTAGGCGACGCGACGCACGGGCGAGAAGATCGAGTCGATGGGGATCACCCCGATCGGCTGGTCAGGGGACTTGTTCTCCTCCGCCGGGCGGTAGCCACGCCCACGGCCGATTGTGAGGTAGACCTCGAGCTTGGTCTTCTTCTCCAGCGTCGCGATGTGCGCGTCGGGATTGAGGATCTCCACTCCGGAGGGCAGGTCGATGTCCTTGGCCGTGATCTCCCCGGGGCCGGTGACCACCAGCGGCGCCTCGATCTCGGTCGCATCTGAGTGCATCCGGCAGACGATGCCCTTGAGATTGAGGACGATGTCGGTGACGTCCTCCTTGACCCCACGGATCGTCGAGAACTCATGAGCGACGCCTTCGATGCGGACGCTGGTCACCGCTGCGCCGGCGAGCGACGAGAGCAGCACGCGTCGCAGCGAATTACCAAAGGTGTAGCCGAAGCCCCGGTCCAGAGGCTCGATCGTAAATGAGCCGCGGGTGTCATCGACCGACTCGCTGGAGATTCGGGGCACTTGGAAATCAAGCATCACAGTCCTAACTTCGTGGGTTCTGACCGCCTGGGCGGCGGCGTTCAGCGCCGACCCGTGGCCTCCGGCCCGCGGCGGCGTTCAAAAAGCTCGTTTACTTCGAGTACAGCTCGACGATGAGCTGCTCTGCCACCGGCGCCGCGATTTCGCGCCGCTCCGGCTTACGCAGGACCTTGGCGGTCAGCGAATCGTGGTCCGCCTGCAGCCAGGCCGGAACCTGTCCGGTCAGCTCGGTGGCGTCGCGAATGACCTGCGACGCCGTCGACTTCTGGTGGATCGCGATCACGTCGTTGTCGCGCAGCTGGTAGCTGGGGATGTTCACCCGGCGCCCGTTGACGGTCCAGTGACCGTGGAGGATGAGCTGACGCGCCTGACGGCGTGATGCGGCAAAGCCGAGCCGGACGAGGACGTTGTCAAAGCGGCACTCCAGCATGCGCAGGAGGTTCTCGCCGGTGACGCCCTGCTGGCGGCTGGCCTTGTTGTAGTAGATCGCGAACTGCTTCTCCAACACCCCGTAGTAGCGCTTGGCCTTCTGCTTCTCGCGCAGCTGAACGCGGTATTCGCTCTGCTTCTGGCGGCCACGGCCGTGCTCACCCGGCGGATAGGAGCGGCGCTCGACGCCACACTTGTCGGTCAGGCAGCGCTCGCCCTTGAGGAAGAGCTTCTGGCCCTCCCGGCGGCACTGCTTGCACTGTGGACCTGTATCTCGAGCCATGTCAGACGCGCCTGCGCTTTCGGGGTCGGCAGCCGTTGTGCGCCTGCGGGGTGACGTCCTTGACGCCGGTCACCTCGAGGCCCGCGGCCTGCAACGAGCGAATCGCCGTCTCGCGTCCGGAGCCGGGGCCCTTCACGAAGACCTCGACCTTCTGGAGGCCGTGCTCGATCCCCTTGCGGGCGGCGGCGTCGGCGGTCACCTGCGCCGCGAACGGGGTCGACTTGCGGCTGCCCTTGAACCCGGCGCCGCCAGCGGACTCCCACGCGATGACGTTCCCCTCGCGGTCGCTGAGCGAGACGATGGTGTTGTTGAAGGAAGTCTTGATGTGCGCCTGCCCAACGGGGATGTTCTTGCGCACGCGGCGTCGGCCGCGTTGAGGTCTCCGGGGGGCTGGGCTCACTTCTTCCCGGCCTTCTTCTTGCCGGCCACCTGCATGCGCTTGGGTCCCTTGCGCGTCCGGGCGTTGGTCTTGGTGTTCTGACCCCGGACGGGCAGGCCACGGCGATGGCGCAGGCCCCGATAGCTGCCGATCTCCTGCAGCCGCTTGATGCTCTGGGAGCGCTCGCGGCGCAGGTCTCCCTCGACGGTCACCGAGTTGTCGATGAGGTCACGCAACTGCACGACCTCTTCCTCGGTGAGGTCGCGGACCTTCCGGTCGGGCTCGACGCCGACCTTGGCCAGCAGCTCGTTGGAGGTCGAGCGGCCGATCCCGTAGATATATGTCAGGCCGATCTCGACCCGCTTGTTGAGGGGGATGTTGACCCCTGAAATACGCGCCATGAAGAGCTTCCTTAACTGAGCGAGGCTTAGCCCTGCCGTTGCTTGTGCCGGGGGTTGGGACAGATCACCAGCACGCGCCCGTTGCGGCGGACGATCTTGCACTTCTCACACATTGGCTTGACCGACGGTCGTACCTTCACGCTGATTCGCTCTCAA
>DASXCN010000485.1:0-2198 GCA_036491155.1 Solirubrobacteraceae bacterium
CTGTTGTGCGGCCCCGGCCCCTGCAACGTCTCCCCGGCCGCGCTGGCTGCCCTGCAAAAGCCGCTGCTGGGCCACATGGACCCCGACTTCGCCGACATCCTGCTGGAGGTCGTCGCGCTGCAGCGCATCGCCTACCAAGCCGATGGCGGTCTGGTCCTCCCCCTGCAGGCCACCGGCACCTCGGGCATGGAGTGCGGGCTCGCCCACCTGCTCGAGCCCGGCGACACCGCCATCATCGGCGTCAACGGCTTCTTCGGCCGCCGCATCGTGGAGATCGCCGACCGGCTGGGCGCCAATGTGGTCAAGGTCGCGGCCGACTGGGGCGAGCACGTGTCCAACGACGCGCTCCTGGAGGCCCTGGAGCAGCATCCCGACGCCCGCTTGATGTGCGTCGTGCACGCCGAGACCTCCACGGGGGTGCAGCACCCGCTGGCCGAGCTGGGCGCCGCCCTGAGCGGCCGTGACGTGCTCCTGATGGCCGACTGCGTCACCTCGCTCGGCGGCGTCGAGCTGCGCTTCGACGACTGGGGTCTTGACTTCGCCTACTCCTGCTCACAGAAGTGCGTCGGCGCACCGCCCGGGATGTCGCCGGTGGCGGTCTCGGACCGCGCGCTGGGACGCATCGCGGCGCGGACGCATCCGCTGCCCTACGCCATCGACCTCTCGCTGCTGGAGAAGTACTGGGTCCAGCGGCCGCTGGCCTACCACCACACCACTCCGGTCCTGAACGTCTACGCGCTACACGAGGCGCTGCGCGAGGTGGCCGCCGAGGGGTTGGAGGCTCGCTGGGCGCGCCATGAGGACGCCGGGCGCTTCCTCCAGGACGAGGTCCGCTCCCGCGGCCTTGACCTGTTGGCCGAGTCCGACTACCAGCTGCCCCAGCTCACCGCGATCCGCGTGCCCGACGGCGTCGACGGCAAGGCCGTGGCCGGCCGGATGCTGCACGAACACGGGATCGAGATCGGCGGCGGGTTGGCCGGGGCGCCCCCGATGTGGCGCATCGGTCTGATGGGCGTCAACGCCTCGCGCGAGACGGCTTCGCGGGTGTTGGACGCCTTTGATGCGGTGTTGGCTCAAGAGCCTGCCTTCGCCGCCAGCGCCTAGAACGGCTGGCTTACGAAGGGGGACGGACCGCGGCGGCCGCTCCGGTGGCCGAGGGTGCATAACGTGAAAAACCCGGGCCCGCCCTCCAGGTTTGTCACGTAATGCGCGCTGGAGGGCACTCCTGTGAAAAACCTCGGCGCCGAAGCGAGGTTTGTCACGTTCTGCCCCCTCACCCGCGTACCAAGTGCCACCAGACACGCTGCGGCCCACCCTTCCCAAGCCAAGCCGTTATACCCCGATACCCCCTCCCCGGTCTGGTCCGCCTCGGCCCCCTCAGCAGGCGGCCTGCGCCAGCGGGCCCGCGCGCAGGCTCGAAGGACAGGCGGTGACCGGGCGCCGCAGAACCGCGACCGTGGTTGCCGCGACGCTGGGGGCGAAGTTGCCACCGGTGAGCCGGGCGTGGACCGCGACCGTGGGCGCAGGGTGTGACCGTGGGATGCGCACGGCGAAGCCGAACGCTCGCGGTGCCCCGCTGACCAGCGCATCGGCGTCCCAGCACAGGCGCCCGCGGGCCGCAACCGCCCCGGGGGCCCGGACGACGCGCAGCCCGCGCGGGACGGTGACGCACACCGAGGGCTTCACGCCCGGTACGTGCCTAATCACGCCAATCGTGACCACGAAGCCGACGACCTGCCCGGGTGTGGCGACCGCCTGGATGGGAACGATCCGTACTCTCGCCGCGGTCGCGCGCGTCCTGACGGTCGCAAAGGCCTTCGCGAAGTCGTTCGTGACATTCGGATCGGGCTGATCGTCGCTGGCCACCACACCGTCGGCCAGCTGCCCAGGCCGGAGCGGTCGCAGCCTCACCGCGAGCGATGCGAAAGCCCCGGGCGCGAGGTCCGCCAGGCTGCACTGGATAACCACACCGGAGGTGCACGAGAACGCGCCCGGACGGATCGCCACCACCTCCGCCGCGGCGTCGAGTGCGTCGGTGAGGTCGACGCCGGTCGCGTCACCCGGGCCGTGGTTGACGACGGTGATCGTGTCGGTGATCGTCCCGCCCAGGTTGTCCTGCGATGTGCTCTCGTGATCCTGGACCGCGAGATCCGCGGGCGGGGCGTCGGGCGCCGGCATCGGGGCCGTCGCCATCTCAC
>DASXCN010000486.1:0-4545 GCA_036491155.1 Solirubrobacteraceae bacterium
GCAAGCGAGGCGCGCACCGTGGCCAGCTCGCCGTCGCCCAGCATGGCAAAGGCCGCCTCCACGGTGGCCACGTATCCGGCGTCGATGACCGCGGTATCCGTGCGCCGGCCCTCGGCCAGCCGCGCGCGGGCCGCGGCCATCCCGATGTAGGCCCACACCCGCGCGCCACCGGCCTCGATGAGGTCAGAGACATCCATGCGCTCGTAGTTGCGCTCCCGGCGGTCGAGTTGCTCGAGCAGCGCGTCGTCCACCGGAAGGCACGCGCCGTTGACCCGCGCGGTCGGGTCCCGGGACGCGGAGTCTGCCGGGACGAGGTCCAGGTAGGCCACGAACACGCCGGGGCGCCGCCCGTCCCCGTCGGTGTAGTACTTGTAGCCCGGCAGGTCGTGGCGGTTGTCCATGGCCACGCCCCAGACGCGGCGCAACCCCGACACATCGGCAACGAAGCCGTGCTCCTTGAGCTCCCGGGTCAGAACGGGGCCCGGGCGTGCGGTCAGCGACCCGTACCCGAACACGAATTGCCCGCCTATCGGGCTCAAGCCGTCACCCGTCCTGGCCGAAGAACCAGGACCAGGGAACCCAACCTTTTGTCGAACACTTGTCGAGACTTCTCAACAGCTCAGTTTTATGGACCGATCTAGACCGGGTCAGGTCCCTAACCGATAGGGACTGTTTCCAAGGAGGGAACCAACATGAAGAAGTTCCGTATGTACCAGGTCTGCACCACGCTGGCCGCCATCGCCACCGTCGCCATTGCCTCGGGAGCAGGCTTCAAGTTCGCCTGATCGGATGGGCGCGCCACCACGCCCTTCGTGGTGGCGCGCCTTCTCCATCTCTTTCTGGGTGAGTGAGGGGTATTTGCCATGCGCGGCATTCCGAAAGTTCGGATCTATTGCGAAGCGATCTTCCTGATCAGCATCGCTGCTGTCGCGCTCCTCATCGGTGATCTGCATCTCCGATATATCGTCGACGACCCGCTGACCTTCGCGGTGCTCGGCGGCGGAGTCGTGCTGGGCGAGATGCTGCCGGTCAAGATTCCGCGCCGGGGCGATGACGAGGAGCTCACGCTCTCCGCGTCGTTTGCCATGGCCCTGCTCCTACTGGGTGGCCTCGGTCCCGCCCTGGTCGCTCAGGGTGCCGCTTCGATCCTCCAGGACTTCATATCCAAGAAGCCGGCGTGGCGGGTCCGCTTCAACCTCGGCCAGTACTCGCTGTCGATGATCGCTGCCTGGTTGGCCATCCGGCTGGTCGCGGTCTCCCCTCGGCTGGACGTCCTGCACCCCTTCGCGAGCGGCCAGCTGCCGGCGATGCTCCTGGGCGCAACCGCCTTCTTCCTCGTCAACGCCTTCGTCGTGGGCTCGGCGGTGGCGGCCTACCAGAACGTTCCCGTCGTCCGCTATTTCCGCGGCAGCGTCACCTTCGTGATGATCACCGGCGGAGTCGTGCTCCTCGTCGCGCCGATCGTGCTGGCGGCGGCCGCGTACACCGTCGTCATCGTCCCGCTCTGCCTGGCCCCGGTCCTGGCGATGTACAACTCCGTGCACCAGAGCGCCCGATCCGAGCACGAGGCGCGTCACGACGCGCTCACCGGGCTGCCCAACCGGACCGCCTTCCACGAGACGATCACCGACGCCATCGAGGACGCCAGCGTCCCCGCCGCCGTCCTGCTCATGGACCTCGATCGCTTCAAGGAGGTCAACGACACCCTCGGCCACCGCTACGGCGACCTGCTCTTGGTCCAGGTGGCGCAGCGCTTCAACGACGTGATCGGCGGCCAGGGCCAGATCGCGCGGCTCGGTGGCGACGAGTTCGCCGTCATCAGCCCCGGGGCGGACCGACAGGACGCGACCGCGCTGGCTCATCGGATCGCCGACGCTCTGCGCGACCCGTTCGAGCTCGAGGAGATGGTCGTCGACGTCCAGGCCAGCGTCGGCATCGCTCTGTTCCCCGAGCACGGCCACGGCGTCGAGATCCTGCTGCAGAAGGCCGACGTCGCCATGTACCGCGCCAAGGAGACCCGCTCTGATGTGGCCCTCTATGACGAGCGCCATGACCACCACTCTCCCGCCAAGCTGGCGCTGACTGCCGAGCTGCGCACCGCCGTGGCCAGCGAGGAGATCGTCCTCTGGTACCAGCCTGAGCTGGACCTGCGCACCCGCGAGGTGCTCGCCGTCGAGGCGCTTGTGCGGTGGGATCACCCCCGACTGGGCGTGCTGCCGCCCAGCTCGTTCGTTCGCATGGCCGAGGCCACCAACCTGATCAAGCCTCTCACCCAGCGGGTCATGGAAGTCGCTCTGCTCCAGGTCGCCGACTGGCACACCCTGGGGCTGGAGATCGCGGTCGCGGTCAACATCTCCGCCCAGGTGCTGGTGGACCAGTCCTTCACCGGGCAGGTCGTCGCCGCCCTGCGCCGCACCGGGGTCGCGCCTGAGCGCCTCAAGCTCGAGGTGACCGAGACCGCGCTGATGTCGGACCCGGTGACGGCGCGGACCGTGCTGCGCGAGCTCGAGGCGCTGGGCTGCGAGATCTCCATCGACGACTTCGGCACCGGCTACTCCTCACTGGCCTACCTGGCCGACCTCCCGGTCTCCGAGGTCAAGATCGACCGCTCGTTCGTCAGCCGCATGTCGGCCGGCTCCAGCGAGAAGGTCATCGTCAACTCCACCATCGACCTCGCCCACCACCTCGGACTGCGCGCGGTGGCCGAGGGGGTCGAGGACTGGTCGATGTTGCCCGAGCTCGAGGCGCTGGGCTGCGACGCTGCCCAGGGCTACGCCATCAGCCACCCGCTGGCCGGCCCGGACGCCACCCGCTGGCTGCTGGACTTCCGCAGCACGTCGGCCGTGGACCCCGCGCCCACCCACGCACCGGCGCGAGCGATCGGACAGGCGGCATGATCCTCATCGTCCTCGCCCTGCTGTGTCTGGCCTCGGTGCCGCTCACCGGCGGTCGCCTCGGCCGCCTGGCCTCCATCCGTCTGCGCGGCACCTGGGTGCCGATGGTGGCCCTGGCCATCCAGGTGCTCATCACCACCGTCGCCCCCGATGGCCACGTGGCACTTCACAAGGCCGTGCACATCGCGACCTACGTGCTCATCGGCGTGTTCCTGTGGTGCAACCGCCGGCTGCCCGGCGTCAAGGTCATCGGCCTCGGGGCCTTTCTCAACGCACTGGTCATCACCGTCAACGGCGGGCAGATGGCGGCCTCGCGGACGGCCGAGCGGCTGGCCGGCCTGCATCTGCCCAGCGGCTTCGAGAACTCCGCGCCGCTGGCCCACCCCCATCTTCTGTGGTTCGGGGATGTCATCCCGTGGCCGGGGCCGTTCCCCAACGTGCTGAGCGTCGGCGACATCCTCATCTACGCCGGCACGCTCTTCCTGCTGCACCGCGTCTGCCGGCGGCCGGTCGAGGACTCCGGCGAGCGCGTCGGCGCGCCGGGCCCGCGCGTCGATCGCACGATCGCCCTGCCGGACTCCGGGCCCACAGCCTGAGCACGTTTTGCCGTGCGGGCGCCGGGTAGCTGCGCCCACGTGACCGAACCCGAGGACACCGGACCCCGGTTCGGCTCGGGGCGGCCGTACTCGCTCGGCGTCGAAGAGGAGTTGTTCCTCGTCGATCCCGTCACCGGGCACCAGGCCAACGCCTCAGCCGCAGTGCTCGAACACGTCGCCGATGTGGACGGCGAGATCGCTCCCGAGCTGCATGCCTGCCAGGTCGAGCTGATCACCGAGGTCCATGCATCGGCAGGTGAGGCGGTCGACGCCCTCGCGCAGATGCGCCAAGCCCTGCGGGCCACCGGGGCGGGCCTCCTCGGCGCGGGAACGCATCCCTCCGCGGCCGAGGGCGAGGCCCAGATCACCGACAAGGATCGCTATGAGCGCATTCGCTACCTGCTCGGAGACGCGGTGGTCACGCCCGTGGGCGGCCTGCACGTGCACATCGGGATGCCCGACGCCGACACCGCGATCCGCACCTTCAACTTTCTGCGTGGCCAACTGCCGCTGCTGCAGGCGCTCGCCGCCAACTCGCCGTTTCGCCATGGCCGCGACACGGGGCTCGCCTCCGCGCGCGAGCTGTCCCTGCGGGCGTGGCCGCGCTCCGGGACTCCCCGCGCGCTGCATGACTTCGACGACTTCAGCGCGATGGCCGACCGCCTGGCGCGTGCCGCGGACGTCGAGGACTACACGTGGTTCTGGTGGAAGCTTCGCCCGCACCCCCGCCTGGGCACGGTCGAGGTCCGCGCGCTCGACGCCCAGGGCTCGCTGCAGGACGCCGCCGCCATCATCGCCCTCACGCACTGTCTGGCCCGCGGTGCGCTTGAGCAGACACCGCGCGACACACCCCCGGAGCTGGTCGAGGAGGGGATGTTCCGCGCCGCGCGCTTCGGCACCGCCGCCCGGCTGCCCGATGCCGACGGCGCGCTGCGACCCGTGGCCGAGCTGCTGACGGACGCGCTGAGCGTCGCGCGCCGGCATGCCGTCGAGCTGGGATGCGCCGACGAGCTCGAATCGCTACCTCAGCTGATCGAAAGGGAAGGCGGCGCTGG
>DASXCN010000487.1:0-2542 GCA_036491155.1 Solirubrobacteraceae bacterium
TGCCACCAGGCGCACCGGTTGGCCCATGAATTCCGACAGTGCGTCCGCCCACGGCCCCACCAGCTCCCGGGCGAAGTGGATGGAGCCGAAGTAGTTGGTCTGGATCTCGTCACCGAGCTCGACGTGCCCGCTCACCGCCGCACCCGAGGGGAAGGTGAGAGTGAACTGGCCGCCGTCGACGTCGTAGTCGGCGATCACCGCCTGCATGCCTCCGGCTCCCTTGCCGTTCATCAGCCGCCGCTTCTCGTCGATGACGTAGAAGGCGCGGTTGCCCCGGGCACCGAGCTCAGAGAGCTCGACGGCGTCGACAGCGCGCAGGCGCATGCCCTTCACAGGGGTGACGGCGAGGCCGGTTACGGTGATCGACACCCCTTCAGTGTGCCGGGTCAGGCCGCTGCCTGCTCGGCCCAGTCGCGGTACAGCTGCCAGTAGCGGCCCTCCGCCGCCAGCAGTTCGTCGTGGGTGCCCTGCTCGACGATCTGCCCGTATTCCATGACCAGGATCCGGTCGGCGTGCTGGATGGTGGAGAGCCGGTGGGCGATGACGATCGAGGTGCGCCCCGTCACCAGGCGCCGCAGCCCCTCCTCGATGATGCTCTCCGTGTGGACGTCGACGTTGGCGGTCGCCTCGTCGAGGACGAGAATGCGTGGATCGGCGACGAGCGCTCGCGCGAAGGCCACCAGCTGGCGCTGGCCGGCGGACAGCTGGACCCCGCGCTCGCCGACCTGGGTGTCGTAGCCCTCGGGCAGGGCCATGATGAACTCGTCGGCGCCGACTGCACGGGCAGCGTCGCGCAGCTGTGCGTCGGTGGCGTCCACGCGGCCGAAGGACAGGTTGTCGCGCACGGTGCCGCTGAACAGGAAGCCCTCCTGGGGCACTATTCCCATCTGTGAGCGCAACGAGTGCGCGGTGACGGCGCGCAGGTCATGGCCGTCGACGCGGACCGCGCCGTCGGTGGGGTCATAGAAGCGGGCCACGAGCTTGGCGAAGGTCGACTTGCCGGCGCCGGTCTCGCCGACAAGCGCCACCGTCTCGCCGGGGGCGACGGTGAGGTCGATGTCGCGCAGGGCCCACGCGGAGTCCTCGTCGGTGCCGTAGCGGAAGGACACGTGGTCAAAGGTCAGCTCGCCGCGGATCTGGTCAAGCTCGGTGGCGTCGGGCGCGTCGACGAGCTCGGGCTTCTCGTCGAGTAGGGCAAAGATCTTGTCCAGCGCGGCCATCCCGGACTGGTAGGTGGTGTAGAGCTGCGACAGCTGCTGGATGGGATCGAAGAAGTTGTTGAGCGCGGCGATGAACGCGAACACGACGCCGGTCGAGGTGTTGCCGTTGAGGGCCTCGATGCCGCCGATGAGCAGGATCTCCACCGTGATCAGCGCCGAGAGCAGCTCCACCCCGGGGAAGTAGGCCGCGTTGAGCTTGACTGTGGTCCAGTTGGCGCGGCGGTTCTCGTCGTTGAGCGCCTTGAACTCGGCGATGTGGCGGCGCTCCTGGCCGAAGGCGCGGACGACGCGGATCCCCGAGAGCGTCTCCTGCAGGTACCCCGTGATGGTCGCGATCTTCTCGCGCGTGAGGCGGTAGGCGTCGGCGGAGGCGATGCGAAAGGCCAGCGCGCCGAGGCCGAGGATCGGGAGCGCGATGAAGGTGAGCAGGGCCAGGTGGAAGTCGAGTACGAGCAGGATGACCACCACGCCCAGCAGGGTGAGGCTCGACTGGATGAGGGTGGCCAGCCCGTCCTCGACGAGCTGGTCCAGCGCCTCTACGTCGTTGGTCATGCGGCTGATGAGCACCCCGGCGCGATTGCGCGAGTAGAAGCCGATCGACAGTGACTGCAGGTGGGAGAAGAGCTTGAGCCGCAGGTCCTGCAGGGCGCGCTGGCCCACCCAGCCCACCAGGTAGGTCTGGATGTAGGTGGCGATCCCGTAGACGACGGCGGAGATCAGGAACACGACCACGATGCGATCAAGCACCGCGGTGTCGTGGCGGCGGATGCCCTGATCGATGGCCAGCTTGGCCAGCGGAGCAGGGGCCAGCGCGGCTGCGGTGGCCGCCACCAGCGCAAAGAACATGGCCAGCACGCGCCACTTGTAGGGCGCGAGGATCTCGGCGAGCCCGCGGAGCTTGCGCCCGCGTCCGCCGGTCTCCCGCAGCCGCCGGCGCAGTTCGGTGCGGCGGGTGGTGGCGGCGCTCATAGGCCTGCCACCTCGGGCTCGGAGGGGTTGCGGGTGAGAAAGACCTGGTCAGGGAGGCCTTTCTCCACGATCTCGCGGTAGAGCTCAGACTGCAGCAGCAGCTCCTCGTGGCTCCCGTCGGCCACCACCCGGCCGCCCTCCAGCACCACGATGCGCTCGGCCAGCGAGATCGTCGACAGCCGGTGGGCGATCACGAAGGTCGTGCGGCCCGTCATGACGTCGCCCAGCGCGCGCTTGATCTCGCCCTCCGTGCTGGTATCCACCGACGAGGTGGCGTCGTCGAGGATGAG
This sequence comes from Solirubrobacteraceae bacterium, assembly GCA_036491155.1. Taxonomy (GTDB): domain Bacteria; phylum Actinomycetota; class Thermoleophilia; order Solirubrobacterales; family Solirubrobacteraceae; genus Palsa-465. Next base: position 2,480 of record DASXCN010000487.1, read on the forward strand.
GATCCGTGGATCGGCCAGGATGGCGCGGGCGATGGCGATCCGCTGGCGCTGGCCGCCCGACAG
>DASXCN010000488.1:0-2316 GCA_036491155.1 Solirubrobacteraceae bacterium
AGCGCCGTGGACTCCCGCGGAGCTGACCTGGCCGGCGCGCTCCAGGCCGGGCCGGACCTGGTCAAGATCAACGCGGCCGAGGCCTGCGAGCTCCTCGGCCTCGCCGGCATCGACGACGTCGCGCAGGCGCGGGAGGCGGCGAGGGCGGTCCGTGCCCGGGCCGGTGGTGAGGGACACGCCGCTGTCGTGACGCTGGGCGAGCCGGGCATGGTCCTCGTCGACCCCGCGGGCGCCGCGTGGCACGGGGCAGTGGCAGGGCACGGCGACTATCCGGTGGGCAGCGGCGACGCCTTCCTCGGGGGGTTGCTGGTCGCCCTTGAGGCGGACCCACCCGCCGCCTGGCCCGAGGCGGCGCGGCTGGGGTTGGGGGCGGCGACGGCGAACGCCCAGATCCCCGGCGCGGCCCGCCTGCACGCCGACCGGGCGCGCACGCTGGCCGCGGCGGCGGAGATCCGCCCGCTCTAGGCGCGGATCGCCCGGAAGGCGGCGCGCACCTCGGCGACGAAGCTCTCGGGCTGCTCGAAGGCGGCGAAGTGGCCGCCGCGCTCGGGCTCGCCCCAGTAGCGGATGTCGGTGAAGCGCCGCTCCGCCCAGCGGCGCGAGGGCCGCTGCAACTCGCGCGGGAAGACCGAGCAGCCGACGGGCACAGCGACCGTGTCGGTCACCTCGCCCGAGATCCACTCGTTGACCTGGGCCATGCTCTCCCAGTACAGCCGGGCCGACGACGCGCCCGCGCGAGGCAGCCAGTAGTGCATCACGTTGTCGAGGACCTGATCGCGCCGCAGGACGGTGTCGAGGTCGCCGTCGTGATCGGTCCAGCTCCACAGCTTCTCGACGATCCAGGCGCACAGAGCCACCGGTGAATCCACCAGCGCGTAGCCGATCGTCTGCGGGCGGGTGGCGTGCTCACGCGAGTAGCCGGAGTCGAGGCGGTCAGACCGGGCCAGCGCGTCGAGCGCGGCGCTCTCGGCCGGGGTGAGGTCGTTCAAGGTAGCCGGATCGGGCGGGGCCAGGGGAGGAGTGAGGTGCAGCCCGATGACGCGCTCGGGAGCCTGCTGGCCGATGCTCGTGCTGATGCTCGTCCCCCAGTCGCTGCCCTGCGCGCCGAAGCGCTCATAGCCCAGCCGCGCCATCAGCTCACACCAGGCCCGGGCGATGCGCTGCACGCCCCAGCCCGCGTGGGCCGGCTTGTCGCTGAACCCGTAGCCGGGCGGCGCAGGGCAGACGACGTCAAAGGCGTCGGCGGGATCGCCGCCGTGCGCCGCGGGATCGGTGAGCGGTCCGATCACGTCCAGGAACTCCACCACCGAGCCGGGCCAGCCATGCGTCATCACCAGCGGCGTCGCCCGAGGCTCGGGGGAGCGGAGGTGCAGGAAGTGGATCCCCAGCCCGTCGATCTCGGCGCGGAACTGGGGCACGACGTTCAGGCGCGCCTCGGCGGCGCGCCAGTCGTACCCGTGCGCCCAGTAGCGGCACAGGTCGCGCAGGTAGTCCAGCGGGACGCCCTGGGTCCACCCGTCCGCGGTGGCCGGCTCCGGCCAGCGGGTCCTGCGCAGGCGCTCTCGCAGGTCGTCGAGCTCGGCGTCGGGGATCTCAATTCGGAAGGGTTGCACGAGGGTCGTGGCGGCCATGTTCACAGTCGCTGAGAAAAAACTCACCGCCGACCGATTAGTTTTCCGGGTTCGGCTGGTCCTAGGTTTGGACAGCCACAACCCCAGGAGGAGCCGGATGAGCACCACGGCAACGCGGATCCGCACGATCAGTCTGGTGTGTGTCGGGACGCCCGACCAGGACAAGGCACTTGCCTTCTATGAGTCGATCGGCTTCGAGAAGCGGACTGACGTCCCGTTCGGCGGGGGCTACCGCTGGATCGAGGTCTATCCGCCCGAGGGCACGACGGGCATCGCGCTGGCGCCGCCGCCGCAGGGCGCCGAGAACGTCCAGCCCCAGCAGACCGGCATCACCCTCACCACCGACGACGTGGAGGCGACCCACGCTCAGATGAAGAGCCTGGGTGTCGACGTCGACGCCGAGGTCTCGCGCATGGGCGACCCGGTGCCGCCGATGTTCTGGTTCCGCGACCCCACCGGCCACACGCTGATGGTTGTGGAGAACCCGTCCTGACGGGCTCCGCCTCCACCGCAGATCGGGACTTCGCCGATCTCGTTGAGCAGCATCGGGCCGAGCTGCACGCGCACTGCTACCGCATGCTCGGCTCGGTGCATGACGCCGACGACGCGCTCCAGGAGACCCTGGTGCGCGCGTGGCGTGGGGCGGCCGGCCTGCGCGAACAGGGCTCGGCCCGATCCTGGCTCT
>DASXCN010000489.1:0-3079 GCA_036491155.1 Solirubrobacteraceae bacterium
CTTGACCGCTCGCAGCACCTCGACGCCCAGCGGTCCGACCTCTCGCTGGTAGAGCGAGCGGTGATCGGCGCCGACGCCGTGGTGGTGGGTGATCGAGCCGCCCGCCGCCAGGATCGCCTCTCCGGCCGCCGCCTTGGCGGCCTCCCACTGGGCGATCGGGTCCTCCAGCTGGGCGCAGGCGACGGTGAAGTACAGCGACGCGCCCGTCGGGTAGACGTGCGAGATGTGGCAGAGGACCGCCGGCGGCGTTCCCAACGCGCCGAGGGTGTCGCGCAGCGCGGCGGCCACCGCCGCGTAGAGCCCGGGCAGACCCGCCCAGAACGTCACCGTCTCGAGCGTCTCCACAAGTGCGCCGGCGTCCAGCAGCGCATCGCGCAGATAGGGGCCCCGGTAGCGGCCGGCCGCCCACTCGTCACCGGCGGCGGCCATCGGCTCTGCGCCCGCGCCCAGCAGCAGCTCCGCGGTGGTGCGCCGGCGGCGCTCGACCTCCTCGTAGGCGCCTTCCCAGCCCACGATGGCCAGGCACCCGCCCGCTCGGCCGCTACCTTCGCCCGGACCTGATCCCGGGCCGCCCGGGCTGATCGCGGACGGTCGGGCCAGGCCCATCGCCGTCTCGGCCTCGTCGGAGAGCCGCAGCACGGTGGGGCACGGTCCGTCCTGGGCCAGGCGGCGCATGAGCGCGCTCCCGTGGGCGAAGGACTCGACCATCCAGCCCTCGTAGAGACGGTGCTCGGGCACCGGGTCGACGGCCAGCGTCAGCGAGGTGATGACGCCGAGCGTGCCCTCGGACCCGAGCATGAGCTGGCGCAGATCGGGGCCCGCGGCGGACTTCGGCGCCCGGCCCAACTCGAGCGTCCCCGCCGGGGTGGCCACCCGCAGGGCCAGGACGCGATCGTCGAAGCGCCCGTACCCCGCCGAGCTCTGGCCGCTGGATCGCGCCGCCGCAAAGCCCCCGAGCGTCCCGTACTCCCAGGACTGGGGGAAGTGGCCGAGGGTCCACCCCCGGCTGGCCAGCAGGGCCTCGGCCTCCGGGCCGCGCAGCCCGGGCTCCAGTACCGCCAGCCGCGACTCCTCGTCCACCGACACCAGGGCGTCCAGCCGTCCCACGTCGAGCGCCACCGTTCCGGCGAAGCCGTCGGTGTCCGGGCGCAGGCCCCCGACGACCGAGGTGCCGCCCCCGAACGGGATCACCACCACCCGCCGGGCGCTGCAGCATTCCAGGACCGCCTGGACCTCGTCGTGGCAGGCGGGGGTGACGACGAGGTCGGGCGCGCTGATCGGGCGCCCGCCGCGCAACTCGAGCAGGTCGACGGTCGACTTGCCCCGGGCGTGCCGGGCGCGGGCCTCGTGGTCGCCGCGGGCGTGTTGGGCGCCGACGATCGCGGCCAGTTCGGCGGTGACCGCGTCGGGCAGCCGGGCGGGGTGCAGGGGTAGGTCCTCCAGCGCCGGGGCGGCGCGGCCGGCCCGCTTGACGCCCAGCGCTTCGCGCACCATGGCCGCCAGCGACTCGGGCAGCGGCGCGGCCACGGCGGGATCGCCCCATCCTGACCACGAGATCACACGGTGGGGCTCGTCGGGTCGCGTGGCCATCGCGGTGACCGTACCCGCTCGGTGCGCTCAGGGGCTAATGCGCCAGTGCGGGATCGCCAGCGCGATGAGCCGCAGCTGCCTTTCCGCCTGGGTGACGATGCGCGCCTGCGCATCGGGCGAGAGGCCCTCGGGGCCGGGGCCCGGGGCGGACGCCTCGAGGATCGCGTCGATCGTGGCGATCATCGTCTCGACGAACAGCCCCGCCAGCATCTGCAGGTCGGCGGTGGTCCAGTCGCGCAGGATGGGAAGCCGGGCGATGTCGGTGGCCAGTTCGGAGGCGAACAGCCGCGTCTCTGAGCGGATGGCGTGGCGCAGGACGGCGTTGCCAGACGCCCGCGCGTGGGCCATGAACGCGAAGTGGCGGCGGTGCTCGCGCACGTGGGCGACGAGGATCTCCACCGACCGCGCGATGAGCCCGGTCCCACCCTCGCCGGGCGCGCCCTCCCGCGCCTCGCGCAGCATCGAGCGCAGCGTCGCGACCGACTCCTCCACCAGGGCCAGCCCGAGCTCGTCCATGCTGTCGAAGTGGCGGTAGAACGCGGTGGGCACGACGCCCGCCGCCCGCGCGACCCGCCGCAGGCTGAGCGAGTCAAAGCCGTAGCTGCCGTCCATCTGCTCCAACGCGGCGTCGAGAAGGGCGCGGCGCGTCTGGCGCCGGCGCTCCACCTGGGAGCGGCGCTCACCGGCGCGGTGAGTCAAGGGACGGCTGCCATGCACCCTGCGCGCGACGCTCGCGTGATGAGTACGTCTGTTCACCATTGCTGTGTGGCCTCGGTCACAGATGCCATGTTTGCCCTTGCAGGGTGGCGAGCATACCCGTTATACAGATTGTGAACACTCGTGCACTAAGAGGGACTCCACGACTCATGGTAACCATCGCATCTCACCCGCCTCGCCCCGGCATCGCGCGTCGCCTGCTCGGCTCGCGGGTCGTCGATCTGCTGCTCGGCCCGCACGGGGTCGATCGCTATCTGGAGCTGATCAGTCCCACGCTCACCGTCGGCGATGTGCGCGCCGAGGTGGTGGCGGTGCGCCGGCAGACGGCGCGCAGCGTCACGCTCACCCTCCGCCCCAATCGCGCCTGGGCCGGCTTTGAGGCCGGGCAGTACGTCGCCGTCGGGGTCGAGATCGCGGGTGTGCGGCGCACCCGGACCTACTCGCCCGTGGGCTCGGCACACGACGCCCGCGAGCTGGAGGTGACCGTCACCGAGCATCCGGGTGGCCTGGTCTCCGGTCACCTGTTGCGCGCGGCGCGCAGCGGGTCGATCGTGCATCTGGCCGGCGCCCAGGGCATGTTCACCCTCCCCGACCCACGACCTGAGCGACTCCTGCTCATCAGCGGAGGCAGCGGGATCACGCCCGTGCTCTCGATGTTGCGGACCCTGGTCGACGAGGGCCACGACGGCGAGATCGCCTTCCTGCACTTCGCCCGCACCGAGTCTGACTGGCTCTATGAGCCCGAGGTCCGGGCGCTGGGCACGCGCCACCC
>DASXCN010000490.1:0-13343 GCA_036491155.1 Solirubrobacteraceae bacterium
GGCGCTCCTCGCTGAGCCCAAGATGTTCAACCACAACCGCGGGCTGTGGGGCTACTCGGGAGAGGCGGGCGACGGCCGCCCGCTCACCATCCAGAGCACCGGCATGGGCGGACCCAGCGCCGCCATCGTCATCGCCGAGCTCGCGGATCTGGGGGCGCGGACGCTGCTGCGGGTCGGGACCTGCGGCGCTCTGGATGCGTCGCTGCGCCTGGGCGAACTGCTGGTCGCGGAGGAGGCGCTTGCGGGCGATGGGACCAGCCGGGCGCTCGGCGCCGGGGACCGTGTCGCGGCGGACCGGGAGCTGTCGGGGCGGTTGCGCGACGCCGCCGGACCGGACGCGCCCCACGGCTCGGTGGTCTCCAGCGACCTCTTCTACGACGCTCCCGAGGGCTCCGCGGAGCGGTGGCGCGACCAGGGGGCGCGCGCGGTGGAGATGGAGACGGCGACCCTGTTTGCCCTGGCGGCGCGACGCGGATTGCGCGCCGGCTGCGCGCTCATCGTCTCTGACCTCGTACTGCCGGAGCGGCGGCGCATCGACATCGAAGCGCTGCATGACGCCGAGCGACGGCTCGGCGAACTGGCCTTGGCCGCGCTGAGCGGCTAGGCCTCGGCGGAGGTGGGCGGTTCCTTGGCTGCCCGGGGCTTGGCGGTCGCGGGCTTGGCGCCCGGCGCGGTGGCCTTCTCGAGGCGCTCGAGCGACGCCTCGATCCGGGTGAGGCGCCCCTCCAGCGCGGCGCCATCGCCGGCGCGACCGAGGCGCTCGTCGAGGCGGTCCAGCGAATCCTCGATTCCCTCCAGGCGCTGGCTCACGCTGCGGATCCGCCGCGTGAGCCGTTCCAGGTCGCTGGCGGAGGGGAGGTTGAGCGCCCCCATCGCCACCTCCTGCGCGCGCACCGCGCGCTCGCGCGTCTCAAATGCCCGCGACAGAGCGCCGGCGACCATCGGGTTCTCCAGGACCTCCTGCGCGAATCGGCCGATCGCCTCCTCGCCCTGGCGGGTCACACGCCCCTTGAGGCTGTTCTCATCGCTCATGGCTTGGACTGTAGCTAGCCGGGGTAGCCGAGGGGCAGAGGTTGTCGTACCCGAGAGTAACACTCGAGGTGAGGTAGAGGTTGAGGATCAAGAAGCAGGGTTTTGCGCCTGCGGGAAACGGAAATGACCTGTCGGCGTCTTCGCAAGTTCTTCATATCCCCCGCGATCAAAAAGCTAGATTGCGGCGGGGCCTGGTTCCGCGTTGCATCGCTCCGGACCAGTCAGTAGCGTCCATGACAGCTGACGTCGGTTTCAACCGTTATTCCATTGGAGTGCGCACCACCGTAATGGTCGGAGAGGCGCGGCCACGATGAGCCGCAAGCTGCTCGCAATGCTCGCCACCGTCGGGGCGCTTGTCGTCGCCTGGGCCCTTGCCGTCGTGCCGACCGCCTCCGCGGACGACTGCACGGTCACGGTGACGCTCGTCACCGGCCAGGTTCTGGTCTTCCACGTCAACGTCGCCCCCGGCACCCCGATCTCGGCCATGGGCCTGCCGATCCCCGGGCCGGTTGCCTCCGAGAGCGAGCAGTGCGCACCGTCGACCGCCACCACCCCCACGGTGGGCGTGACGACGACCACCACGACGACCACCACCACTCCGACGACCAGCTCGTCGACCCCCACGAGCTCGTCGACCCCCACGAGCTCGGGGACGACGACCAAGACCTCAACCTCAACTTCACCCTCACACAAGCCGGGCACGGGCACATCGACGAGTGGCTCCTCGACCTCGTCGAGCACCACGCCGCTGCCGACGGGTACCAGCCAGAGCGAGCAGCAGTCGTCCGGCGGCCAGCAGAAGGCCCATCAGAAGAAGACCAAGAAGAAGACGAGCACGCAGCCGACCTCGACGACCAACGACCTGCCCAACGGCAAGGGCGTGCCGTCGGCCACCAACCCCACCTTCTCGCTGTCGCTGCCCGGACCCGCCCCCATCGGGGTCCCCAACTTCTTCATCGACTCGTTCCGCATCCCGCCGTTCCTGATCCCGATCTACCAGGCGGCGGGTATCGAGTACCAGGTGCCGTGGCAGGTCCTGGCCGGGATCAACGAGATCGAGACCGACTACGGACGCAACCTGTCGGTGTCCTCGGCGGGCGCGGTCGGGTGGATGCAGTTCCTGCCCTCCACGTGGAAGGAATGGGGCGTCGACGCCAATGGCGACGGCGTAGCCGATCCCTACAACCCGGTGGACGCCATCTTCACCGCGGCCCGCTACCTGCACGCCGCAGGGGCCTCGGACAACGTCTCCCAGGCGATCTTCGCCTACAACCACGCCAGTTGGTACGTCGAGTCTGTCCTGCTGCGCGCCAAGCTGATCGGCGGCATCCCGTCGCAGCTCATCGGCGCGCTGACCGGCCTGGTCGAGGGCCACTTCCCCGTCGCCGCGCCGGCCAAGTACGCGGACTCGTCGGTGGTCAAGCTGGCCAAGGACAAGGTCAAGGGCGCCAACGCGTCCATCGCGATCGACTCCAACCCCAACGCCAAGGGCACGTCGATCTTCGCCAAGAAGGGCTCCCCGGTGATCGCGGTCAACGACGGCAAGATCGTCGGCATCGGCACCTCCAAGGAGCAGGGCAACTACGTCAAGCTCCAGGACGCGACCGGCAACATCTACACCTACGCGCACCTGGGCAGCGTCTCCAAGCGCTACCCGGTGCCCAAGCCGGTCAAGTTCTCCTCCAAGCAGATCATCAAGCAGTTCTCGGTGCCCGCGGCCAAGGCGCCGACCTCGGCGGCCTCGGCGGGCACCCAGGTCCTGCCCAAGACCGCCACCACGATCAGCAAGGCCGCCACCAAGCCGTCGGCCTCGACGCCCGCCATCAGCAGCCCGGCGTCGGCGGGCACCCAGACCACCGGCAAGGCCGTGAAGTCGCGGACTCCGGCCGCCGCGAGCGCCGCCGACAAGGCCGCCTCGTCGGCCGCCGGCGCCCCCGCAAGCGCCGGCCAGGGCGCAGCGTCTGCGGCGCAGAACAACGCCGCCACGGTCACCGCGCCGCTGGTCAAGGAGCGGCTATTCGCCAACCCCAACCGCCCGGCCTCCTACGCCGCCGGCGGCAACCTGCAGCTCAAGAACTCCTCCCAGGACATCACCAACTTCCGCAACTACTTCTCCGACACGCTGCACCTGGCCAAGAACCAGTACACGCTCAAGTCGCTGAAGAAGGGCGCGATCGTCGTGGCCGGCACCGTGCTGGGCCGCATCGGCGGCCCCACCCAGGGCGTGTCCCCGCACCTCTACTTCACCGTCCAGCCGGCGGGCAAGAACGCCCCCGACATCGACCCCAAGCCGATCCTCGACGGTTGGAAGCTGCTGGAGGCCACCGCCGTGTATCGCGCTGCCGGCGTCGATCCGTTCTTCGGCCCCGGTGCGAAGAACCCGAGCGTCGGCCAAGTGCTGCTCATGTCCAAGCAGCAGCTCACCGCGCGCGCACTGGCTGACCCGCACGTCCAGGTCTACGCCTGCGGGCGTCGCGACATCGAAGCCGGCCTCATCGACCGGCGGGTGCTGGCGGTGATCGAGTTCCTCTCGGCCTCCGGCCTGGACCCCGACGTGTCGGGCCTTGAGTGCGGCCACAGCGCGACGGGCACCACCGGCACCGATGCTGCCGGCGCCACCGGAGCCAGCGTCGACATCTCCAAGATCAACGGCATTCCCGTCGCGGGCCACCAGCAACCCGGCTCGATCACCGACATCACCATCCGCCGGCTCCTGACGTTGCAGGGCTCGATGCGCCCCAACCAGATCGTCTCGGACATCTCCTACAAGGCCCAGCCCAACACCTTGGCCCTGCCGGACCACAAGAACCGGATCCAGATCACGTTCACCCCGGACTTCGGGACCAACAAGACGCTGACCAAGCAGATCAAGAGCATCCTGCAGCCCGGTCAGTGGATCCAGCTCATCAACCGGATCAGCCAGATTCCCGAGCCGGTCGTCCCGATCGCCCCCAGCAAGTACGCGATCCAGGAAAAGTCCAAGTAGGGCGTCGGTCCGAGTCGCAACTGTTGCGACGACGTGATATGCCGCGCCGGTGAACGTGTCCTCCGGCCTGTTTCGCTTCGTACAGGTAGAACTGCCCTGGCCGCTCGGGCCACCTGACGGGCGCTACCTCGTGCGCGCCGACGCCGGCGCCGAGGCACCGCCCACGCACGTGCTGGTGTTCGCGACCCTCGGGGCTCCGGAGCGCCGGCGGCTGGGCGGACGGCGCCGCCAACGCGAGGCCGCACCGGAGCCTGAGCCGGCGGCCGTGGCCACCGGCCGGGCGACCGTCATCGACGTCGAGGCGCCGCTCGGAGAGAGCCAGGCACAAGCCTGGCTGGCCGCCGCCGGCGAGGCGGACCTCGAGGCCGGACTGGTGGTGCTCAACCGTGCCCTTCACGCGTTCCGGGTCATCACGGCGGATCCCCACCTGCACCCGGTGGGTCGCCCCCAGGCGCTGGTCGCCCGCATCGGCTTCGGCGCCGGCGAGGAAGTGGCCGAGGGCCGCTGGAGCTCCGCCAAGGAGCTTGCCCTGCCCGGAGGGCGGCAGCGACGAGCGCGGATCCTGGCCCCGCAGGCCCGGCTGGCGGCCCGGCTCAGCGCCCGTGAGGGCACGCTGGCCTGTGAGGAGCTGACCCTGCGCGCGCGAGCCGACGTCGACCATGGCCGGTGGCGGGAGGCCGCCCTGCAACTCCTGGTGGCGCTGGACGCCGCGCTCGCCGAACTCGCCGCCGACCCCACCGCCGCGGCGCTGGGCGAGCGGCTGGGCGAACTGCGCGGACAGCGCGAGCCGGTCGGCGCCGCGGCGCAGGCGGCGCTGTCGGGGCCGCTGAGCGCCGAGCACGAGGCGGCGGTGCGGTTCGCGCTGGGCCGGGTCGAGGCGGCGCTCCGGGCCCGGGCGGCTGCGGCGTCAGACTAGGCCGCCGGCACGCCCAGGGCCCCGGCTATCGCCGCCATCTCCTCCTCGACGTCTCCCCCGCACCGCGCCGCGGCCCGGCCGTCATACGGCGTCGGGCCCTGCGTGATGATCGCGATCGCGCCGCCGGCATCCAGCGTCATCTGAGGCAGTTGGGCGACCGGATAGACCTCCAGGGATGAGCCGATGCAGAGCATCAGGTCGGCGGCGGACGCCAGTTGCTCGGCGCGGGTCAGCGCCGCCACGGGCAGGTACTCCCCAAACAGCACGACGTCGGGTTTGAGCGGCTGCCCGCAGTCACATCGCGGGATGCCCGCCGCGTCGGCAGCCTGGCGAGAACGCACCTCGGCCAGCGGGTGGCGCGCTCCGCAGCGCTGGCAGGAGGAGTACTCGATCGAGCCGTGGACCTCGACGAGGTCGAGGCTGCCGGCCTTGGCGTGCAGGCGGTCGATGTTCTGGGTGATCACGGCGTCCAGCAGCCCCGCACGCTCCAGCGCCGCCAGCGCCAGGTGAGCGCCGTTGGGCTCCTTGTCCTCGAGGGTCTGGAAGCGGTCGCCGTAGAAGTGCCAGAAGCGCTCCGGGTCGCGGCGGAACACGTCGATGTGCGCCACCTCCATCGGGTCCACGCCCGTCCACAGGCCCGTCCCCGGCGACCTGAAGTCCGGGATCCCCGACGGGACCGAGATGCCCGCGCCCGTCAACGCCACCACCGAGCCGGCCTCCCGGATCAGCGCGGCGGCTCCCTCCGCGCTCACGGGCGTGCGGGGGTCCGATTCCACCGCGCGGCGCGCTTGCCCAGAAACGCTGCGATCCCCTCGCGCGCGTCGTCGGAGTCAAAGACCGTGACGAAGGCGTCCTTCTCGGCTGCGAGGCCGGCGGCCAGGTCATCGGCCCCCGACACGCGCTTGATCTGCGCCACCGCCAGCGGCGCCTGCCCGGCCAGCTTGCGCGCCCACGCCAGGGCGGTGTCCAACAGGTCGTGGTCGGCGACGACCCGGTTCACCAGGCGGTCCTCATAGGCCTCGGCGGCGCCGATCGCGTCGCCAACGAGATTGAGCTCCAGCGCGCGGGCTCGCCCCACCAGCCGCGCCAGCCGCTGGGTTCCACCGAAGCCCGGGATGATGCCGAGGTTGACCTCTGGCTGCCCGAAGGTGGCCGAATCGGCCGCGATCCTCAGGTCGCAGGCCATGGCCAACTCGCACCCGCCGCCCAGCGCGGCGGCGTTGACGGCGGCGATGGTCACCACCGGGCTGGCCGCGAAGTCGTCGAAGAGACCGTGCGCACGGTCCACCAGTTCGCGGCACGTCGTGGCGTCCAGGCGCTGGAAGGCCTTGATGTCGGCGCCCGCGCAGAAGAGCATCGGGTTGGCGGAGGCGAACACCAGCACTCGCACCGCCTCGGAGGCCGTGACGTGCCGCCACAGGTCATTCATCGCGTCCAGCACGTCGGGCGACAGCGAGTTTGCCGGCGGGCGGTCCAGCCACGCGATCGCCACCTCGCCGCGCGACTCGAGCTTGACCGGCCGCTCCTCCCAGCCGGCGTCGGGGCGCGCGTACGGGAAGAAGCCCTGTCCCGTCTTGGCCCCGAGGCGACCCTGGGCGACCAGCCGGCGCAGGATCGTCGGCGGGAGGAAGGCCTCTCCCCATTCCTGCGCGGCCCGCTCCAGCCGCGCCACTATGACGTCGAGGCCGGCCTGGTCGGCTGAGGCCAGCGGTGGTGCGCCATTGGCTCCCGCCACCATGCCGAAGTCGATGTCCTTGGCCGAGGCCACCCCATCCTCGACGATGAGGCAGGCCTCGACGAAGGCCTTGAGCGCATAACGCTCGAGGAGAGCGCCCGCCTCGACCTCAGCGCCGGTGCTCATAGAAACCCTGCCCGGTCTTGGCGCCCATGCGGCCTGCCTCGACATTGGCGCGCATCGCGCCGTGCACGTGGAAGCGATCGCCGTAGCAGTCGCGCATGTGCTCGGCGACGGCCACCACGGTGTCGAGCCCCAGCAGGTCGGCGATGAAGAACGGGCCGTGGCCCGACGGCGACGCCTCGCCGATCAGGCGGTCAAACGCCTCCAGATCGCCCCCGCTCTCCTCCTGCGCGCGCCACAGCTCAGAGACGGCGGCGTTGAGGATCCGGTTGACCACGAAGCCCGGCGTGTCGGCGCAGCGGATCGGCGCCTTGCGGATCGCCTGGGCGAAGGTGGCGGTCGCCTGGGTGGTCTCCGTCGAGGTGTCCTCACCCTCGACCACCTCCACCGCGCGACTGGTCGACACCGGAAAGAAGAAATGCAGGCCCACCACCTTGTCGGGCCGGATCGTGGCCTGGCCGATCTCGGTGATCGAGAGCGCGGAGGTGTTGGAGGCCAGGATGGCCTGGCCGGGAGTGGCCTCATCGAGCTCGGAGAACACGGCCTGCTTGAGCTCCATCCGCTCGGGAACCGCCTCGACGACAAGGTCGACGTCGCCGAAGGCGTCGTAGCCGGTGGCGGCGGTGATCAGCTGGGCGCGGCGCTCGGCCTCGGGCGCGTCGAGCCTGCCCGCATCGATCTGCGCCTGCCAGGCGGACCGAGCCCGGGCCACGCCGGCCTGCGCCCGTTCGGACTCCGCATCCTTCAGGACGACGGGAATGCCGGCGGAGGCGATGACCTGCGCGATCTCGGCGCCCATCGTCCCGGCTCCGACGACCGCGGCCTTGAACACGAACATGCCGCGCGGACCGTAGCGGATCGCCGCCGCAGGCCACAAAGGCGGGCGTTCGTTAACCGGCCGCTGAGGAATCCGTCAACGAGCCTTGACAACTCCGTGCCACATGTCACAGACTCCCCGGTCTCAATGGACCCGCGCCGGGAGCGCGGCCCAGGTGAATATTTGCGCATTCGTTTCTCTAGGGAGGGGTTGGACGTATGAGCTCTCGCTCTCGGTTCCGGCTGGTCGCACTGCTGGCGATCGCCGTCCTGGTTGCGCTGACCGCCGGCGGCATCGCCATGGCGGCCCGTGGTCTGCACACGCACAAGCGCGTCGTGTTCCACGGCAAGCGCTCGCGGTTGAGCGGGGCGCAGGTCAAGCGACTGTCCGCGCAGGCCAACAAGCGGACGATCATCATCTTCAAGGATCAACTGGGACGGCTCCCCGCCACCCGCTCCAACATCCGCGCGCGTGTCACCGCGGCGGAGGCGGCCCAGGCCGGCGTCCGCGCCGAGCTGACTCAGCTGCACGCCCGGAACGTGCGTAGCTTCTCCATCATCGACGCGATGTCGGCGACGGTGTCGGCGGCGGAGGTCAAGCATCTCCAGGCCAACCCGGCCATCCAAGCCGTCGAGCCAGACGTGATCCGGCATTTCGCCTCCCTGGGCTCGGGCCCCGGCCCGGCGCCGCGCCCCGTGGCCGGCAAGCGCTCTCACGCCACCTCCACCGGCCCACAGCAGGTGTGTCCGTCTGACCCGGCACAGCCGCTGATCGAGCCCGAGGCGCGTGAGGTCATGAACGTCGCGTCCGCCGAGCAGCTGGCCGACGGCGCGGGCGTGAAGGTCGGCATCGTCGCCGACGGCATCGACCCCAACAACGCGGACCTCATCCGGCCCAACGGGCAGCACGTCATCTTCGACTACCAGGACTTCAGCGGCTTTGGGACCAACGCGCCCACCGACGGCCGCGAGGCATTCCTGGACGCCGGCACCATCGCGTCCCAGGGCAATCAGACCTACGACCTGTCGGGGTTCGTGAACCCCGCGCACCCGCTGCCCCCGGGCTGCAACATCAAGATCCAGGGCATCGCCCCCGGCGCGAGCCTGGCCGTGATGAACCTCTCGGGTCCCAACGCCGGCTTCTTCAACTCGACGATCATCCAGGGCATCGAGTGGGCCGTGGAGCAGGACCACGTCAACATCCTCAACGAGTCCATCGGGGGCAACCCGCTCCCCAACACCGAGGATGACGCGGTGGCGCTGGCCGACAAGGCCGCCGTCGCCGCGGGCGTGACCGTCGTCGCCTCCAGTGGCGACCAGGGCCCGTTCAACAACATCGGATCGCCGGCGACCACGCCCGGCGTGATCGCCGTCGGCGGCACGACGACGTATCGCGTCTACCGCCAGACGACCCGCTACGGGACCCAGCTGAGCGGGGACCAGACTCAGCCGGACCGGGGAGGCTGGGAGGACAACAACATCTCGGCGCTGAGCTCCGATGGCATCACCGAGTTCAACCCGTCGACGGTCGACGTCGTCGCTCCGGGGGACCGCGGCTGGTCGTTGTGCAGCAGTGACACCAAGTCGTTCTTCGGCTGCGCCGACATCGACCACGGGGTCAACCCACCGCCCATCTGGGCCGCGGGCGGTACCAGCGCCTCGGCGCCCGAGACCTCCGGAACCGCGGCACTCGTGTTCGAGGCCTACGAGAACACCCACCACGGCCAGGCCCCGTCACCGGCCCTGGTCCAGCGGATCATCGTCAGCTCCGCCCAGGATCTGGGCGCGCCCGCCGACCACCAGGGCGCCGGTCTGGTCGACACCCTGAAGGCCGTGCAGCTGGCGCAGTCGATCGACGGCGGCCACCGGACCGGCAACTCGCTGTTCGTGCGCCAGACCTCGCTGAACGCCACGGTCAACGCCGGCCAGTCGTCGCAGTTCAACGTCAACGTCACCAACGAGGGCGCAAGCGCTCAGACCGTGACGCCCAACGTCATCGGTTCACCGACGCCTCTGTCCAACGACACCGGGGCGGTCAACCTCACCGCGGCGTCGCCGACGTTCGTCGACGGCGAGGGGAACGTCGACTCCTTCCAGGAGCACACGTTCACCGTGCCGCCGGGCGCGGATTACCTCAACGGCGACATCACCTGGGACGCGCAGTCCGCGGGGACAGCGGTGTTCGAGACGCTGTTCAACCCACAGCACCAGGTGGCCGCCTACTCGCTGATCGGCACCGACCACAGTGGTTTCGGTCACGTCGAAGTCCGCCAGCCGGCCGCCGGCCCGTGGACGGCGGTGATCTTCACCGTCCAGAACGCCGCGGTCTACACCGGCGCGGTTCAGTTCAGCTACTCGACCGAGCAGTTCAACACCGCCGGCGCGGTGTTCCCGTCATCCCGGGCGCTCGCGCCCGGGCAGTCGGCGAACTTCCGCGTGCAGGTGGCCGCCGGACAGGCCGGCGATGAGGCGTTGCGGCTGCACCTCGGCACCGGCTCGGCCTCGGACGGCAGCATCCCGATCATCATCCGGTCGCTCGTGCCGCTGAACCGTCAGGGCGGCTCCTTCGCCGGGCAACTGACCGGCGGTGGATCGACCGGGAACGCCGGCCAGTCGTTCACCTACCAGTTCGTCCTGCCGTCCAACCGGCCGGCGCTGAACCTCGGTGTGCAGTTGCGCGACGCCGGATACGACCTCAACGGCTTCCTGATCGACCCGAGCGGTGAACCGCAGGACATCCAGTCCACGGCCGAGGTCAACCCCGACGGGAGCCAGACGGTCGGACCAACCATGCAGTTCTTCCGCGGTCGCCCCAGTGGAGGCCTGTGGACGCTGACCCTCAACGTCACCGGCCCCGTCGACGGCCAGCGCCTGACCGAGCCCTTCACGGGCGCGATCTCGTTCGCGTCGCTGCCGTTCTCGACCAGCGGCATCCCCAATTCGTCACACGCCCGCCTGAGGGCGGGGCAGCCGGTCACCGCGACCATCAACGTCACCAACACCGGGAACTCGAACAAGGACTTCCTGGCCGACGCGCGCTTGAACGGACGAATCCCACAGGTGCTGTTGGGATTGGACACCAACAACGTGGGCCTGCCGCTGTCGCTCACCAAACAGCCGCTGTGGGTGGTGCCTCCGGGAACCAACCAGCTCACGACGGTCGCTCGGGGCAACGTCCCGATCACGTTGGAGACGTCCGCGAACTTGGGCGACCCTGACCTCACCGGGCCGTCGTTCGGCAATGCGGCGGTCACGCGTCTCTCGGCACCGGAGGTGGCGCCCGGGCTCTTCTTCGGCGTTCCGGAGCCCACCGGGCCGTTCGGAGCCACCGGGGTCCCCGCCGGGTCGTCGGTGAACCTCGCCGCGGTGGCCAACACCAACCCGTTTGACGCCAACGTGACGGCCAGCACGGGCGACTTCTGGGCAGAGAGCGTGGACCCGAACGCCCCCCCGTTCACGCCCCTGACCCTCACACCGGGTCAGAGCGGCACGATCACGCTGACGTTCACGCCGAGCGGACGACGCGGCCACGTGGTGCGCGGCTTCATCGGCCTGGACACCGTCAGCTCGTTCACGGCCAGCGGCGACGAGATCACGAAGATCCCCTACCAGTACAGGATCCGCTGACACACCGTATGCCCAGCCGGCCGGACCCCCCCGAGGTGGGCGGGCCGGCCGGCTTGGCGCTGTGCCTTTCAGGTGAGCGGACGGCGCGGCGAAGCAGCGGGCGGTCAGTCGCCGCGCAGGCGCAGTTCGAAGCGGGCCAGAGAGCGACCCAATGACTGGGTCATCGCCCGGCGCACGAAGAGGACGTCGACGAGCGGGGTCAGCGGCGAGCTGCGCGTGATGCGGTACTCGAGGGCGAGGGTCACCTCCACTCCGTCGGGTACCACTGCGAAAGTCACCGACTGGCGTCCGGTCACCCGGTCGTCGGAGACCTGCACGGTCTGGCCGTCGCCGGGCGCGTAGGCCACCACCGTCTCGGTCACCCGGCCGCGCCCGGCCGGCCCCGACTGCCAGATGACACCGCCGCCCACCATCGGCCACGGATCCTGGGTCTCGAGCACGAGGTCCAGCCCGTCCACCCAGCTGGGCCACCGGCTCGTGTCATACCAGCAGCGCTCGGCCTCGGGCACCGAGGCGGCGAGGGTCTGCACCGCCTGGACGGGTCGCATACCCGTCCATTCTCCTTGTTGCCGGTGACACTGCGGCTGTAGGCTGTGCCGTGGATGTCGCATACGCTGCCCGAAGCGATCGAGCCCTACCCGGATATCTCGTCCAAGGCATACGAGCACCCGGCCGATCGGGCGGCCACCGCGGCGCTGAAGTCCATCCCCATGCTCGACGTGGTGGTGCGAAAGCTCGTGGAGTTCAGCTATGAGCGCGCGCTGCGCCAGTCGTTCCTGGGCAACTCGGTCCAGGTGTCCGAGCGTCAGCTCCCCGAGCTGTGGAGCTCCTATCAGGGCGTCAAGCGCATCCTGGACATGCCCGAGGACTACGACCTCTACGTCACCTCGGCGCTGTACTGGAACGCGCTGACGATCGGCTCCAGCAAGCCGATGATCGTGGTGGGCTCCAACCTGTACCAGCAGCTCGGTCCCGGGGAGCAGCGCACGATCGTCGCCCACGAGCTCGGGCACATCCTGTCCGACCACGTCCTCTACATCACGGCGCTCAACATCCTGCTGAGCGCCACCGGCGGGCTTCCCCTCCTCGGCTTGCCGTTGCGCGGCGTGCGCGCGGTACTGCTGGAGTGGCGGCGCGCCGCCGAGCTCAGCTGCGACCGCGCCGCCACCCTGGCCGTGCGCGACCCACGCGTGGTCTGCCGCGCGCTGATGGTGGTGGCGGCCGGCGTGCCCGCCGACCAGCTCGACCTCGACGCCTTCATGGCCCAGGCCATGAAGTACGAGAACTGGGAGGACAGCCACGACCGCGTCCGGCGCTTCTTCAACGAGATCAACGCCACGCACTCCTACGCCGTCCGCCGCGTCTCCGAGGTCATGAAGTGGGTCCAGAGCGGCGAGTACGACCGCATCATTCGCGGCGAGTACCGCAAGCGCTCTGACCCGGTCAACCCCCGCGACGAGGCCTCCGACGCCATGGAATTCTACGCCGAGCGCTTCCGCGCCATGTTCCGGGAGCTGGGCGACAACATCACCACCGTCGGCTCTCAGGTGGGCGACGTCAGCCAGCAGGTGGCCGACTGGCTGCGCAAGCGCGGCGGCCCGGGCGGCTCCGGCGGCTCCGGCGGCTCGGGCGGCTCCGGCGGCTCGGGGGGCTCCGGCGGCTCGGGCTCCGGCGGGTCCTCCGACAACGGCGAGTAGGTCGGGGGCGCCTTCGCGGGCGCCGAGCGAGCCCTCGGCGTTCCTCGGGCTCGAGGCGAGCGTCAACTGCAGCTTTCGAAGGCGACCCGGGGCGTCGCGGCGGTTACCCCAACGGCCTACAGGGTGCATAGCGTGACAAACCCGGCTGGGCGGTCGCGGTTTGGCACGAAATGCGCGCTGGAGGGCACTCCTGTGAAAAACCTCGACGCGCCAACGAGGTTTTTCACGTTTTGCGCCCTGATAACGGCCCAAGGCGACCGCCGACGCCGGAGCCCCACCCTTCCCCAGCCATGCCGTTGACGCGGGCGCCCCTCCCCCGCTCCCGGCGCTCGCCGCTGCGTGGGCGCGCGGTGGACTGCCGGCGGCCTCCGGCGACAACGTCGGGCCACAACCTTGCCTCTTGACAAACGA
>DASXCN010000491.1:0-4609 GCA_036491155.1 Solirubrobacteraceae bacterium
GTGCTGGGGATCGGCGTCCCGCAGGCCACGGCCATCGCCGACGTGGCCGCGGCGCGCTCCCAGCACATGCTGGAGACGGGCGACTACGTCAAGGTCATCGCCGACGGTGGCATGCGCAACGGCGGCGACATCGCCAAGGCCATCGCCTGCGGCGCCGACGCGGTGATGCTCGGATCGGCTCTGGCCCGCGCCTACGAGGCCCCCGGGCGGGGCTACAACTGGGGCATGGCGACCTTCCACCCGACGCTGCCGCGCGGCACCCGCCTCGCCACCAAGCCCAACGGCACGCTGGAGGAGATCATCAAGGGCCCGGCGCGAGAGAACGACGGCACCTTCAACCTCATGGGCGGCCTGAGCACATCGATGGCCACCTGTGGGTACCGGGACATCGCTGAGTTCAACCGCGCCGAGTTGATGGTGGCGCCCTCGCTGCAGACGGAGGGCAAGCAGCTCCAGCGCGAGCAGGGCGTGGGCATGGGCGCCGGCAGCCGCGGTGCGGCCGTGGGAGTAGCCGATTAACCCGTCGCCGTCCGCCGCCGCGGCGCTCGACACCCTCGAGGAGTCGGGCGAGGTCCGTGGCGCGCCGGCCGACGACGGCCTCGACGAGGTCCGCGCCGCCACCGATGAAGTGGTGGTGCTGGATTACGGCGGCCAGTACTCGCAGCTGATCGCCCGGCGCGTGCGCGAGTGCGGGGTGTTCTCCGAGCTGCTGCCCTACCACGTGGGCGCCGCCGAGGTGGCCCGCCGTGCGCCCAAGGGCGTGATCCTGTCCGGCGGCCCGGCCTCGGTCTACGCCGACGGCGCGCCGCCGCTGGAGACGGCGCTGCTGGAGCTGGGCGTACCCGTGCTGGGCATCTGCTACGGCATGCAGCTCCTCGCGCTGGAGTTGGGCGGGCGCGTCCAGGGCGCCGAGGTGGGGGAATTCGGGCGCTCGCAGCTGACCGTGTCAGAGCCGGGGCGGTTGCTGGCCGATACCCCCGGCGAGCAGACGTGCTGGATGTCTCACCGCGACACGGTGTTCGCGCCACCGCCGGGCTTCGCCGCGCTGGCCGCCTCCACCGGGTCGCCGGTGGCGGCCTTCGAGTCGGCCGAGCGGAGCATCTACGGGATCCAGTTTCACCCGGAGGTCGTGCACACCCCCTACGGCCAGCAGGTCCTGACCAACTTCCTCACCGACATCTGCGGTTGCGAGCTGGGCTGGAGCCCGGCCTCGGTCATCGAGGACCAGATCGCGCGGATCCGCGCCCAGGTGGGCGAGCACGGCCGCGCCATCTGTGGCCTGTCGGGCGGCGTGGACTCCTCGGTAGCCGCGCTGCTCGTGCACCGGGCCATCGGGGACCGGCTCACTTGCGTGTTCGTCGACCACGGGCTCATGCGCAAGAACGAGGGCACCCAGGTGATCCAGGCCTTCCGCGACCAGTTCGAGGTCCCGCTGGTGGCCGTCGACGCCGAGGAGCGGTTCCTGGCCAAGCTCAAGGGCGTCAGCGATCCCGAGCGCAAGCGCAAGCTCATCGGCGCCGAGTTCATCCGCGTTTTCGAGGAGGAGGCCGCCAAGCTCGAGGACGTCGAGTTCCTCGTCCAGGGCACGCTGTACTCCGACGTGATCGAGTCAGGCGGCGGCACCGGGGCGGCCACCATCAAGTCTCACCACAACGTCGGCGGACTGCCCGATGACCTGCAGTTCGGGCTGGTGGAGCCGCTGCGGGCGCTGTTCAAGGACGAGGTGCGCGCGGTGGGCGCCGAGCTAGGTCTCCCCGAGCGCCTGGTGTGGCGCCAGCCGTTCCCCGGACCCGGCCTGGCCATCCGCGTCGTCGGAGGGGAGGCGACCAAGGAGCGCCTGGACATCCTGCGCGAGGCCGACGCGATCCTCCAGGACGAGATCCGCAAGGCCGGCCTGTACCGCGACCTGTGGCAATCCTTCTGCGTCCTGCCCGACATCCGCACCGTCGGCGTCCAGGGCGATGAGCGGACCTACGGCAACGTCATCGCAATCCGCGCGGTGACCAGCGATGACGCCATGACCGCCGACTGGGCGCGGCTCCCCTACGACCTGCTGGAGCAGATCGCCAGCCGGATGATCAACGAGATCCGTCCGGTGGGTCGGGTCGTGCTGGACATCACCTCCAAGCCGCCTGGCACCATCGAGTGGGAGTAGCGCCGGGGCGCGCTCAGATCGCGGGCGCGCGGGCGATCACAGAGCCCACGTAGGGCGCGAGGTCGTCGGGTAGCGCGTCGCGCGCGAACCAGTCCACCTGCGCCAGTTCGCCACGGTCGACCGTCAGCGACGGCTCGCACATCTCGGCGCGAAAGCAATGGATCGTGTCGCGGCGGTGATTGACGTTGCCGCGGACCTCCCCGATCTCTACCCACTCGGCGGCGCTCAGGCCCAGCTCCTCGCCCATCTCGCGGCGGGCGGCGGTCAGCGGGGGCTCACCGCGCTTGATCGCGCCCCCCGGCACGTCCCAGGCGCGGCTGCCGTACGTGTGGCGCACCAGCAGGACCCGATCGCGGCACGTCACCAGGCACTTGACGCCCTCCTTGGGCGGTCGCCTGACAAACCAGAACACCTGCAGGACCCGATAGGCGATGCGATAGCCGAGCCTGCGGAGCGTCAGCGTGACGGGCACAGCTACAGGGTAGGCGGGCGTCCGCGCACGGCCCTCTCTCACGCCCCCGCGGCAGCACCCCCGGCGCCCAATAGGTGAGGTTTCCATACCGGTTTGGGGGCGGCCCTCGCGGGTTCGCGAGGGTCTATGCGCCCGTTGGCCGAGGTCTGGCTATCATCGTCGGCCTGTTGCGCGAGTTGTGCGTGCGACATTTCCATGCCATGAAGACCTACGTAGCCAAACCCACCGACCGCGAGCGCAACTGGCTGCTTGTCGATGCCGACGGCCGGACCCTCGGACGTCTGGCGACGCAGATCGCTGACGCGCTGCGCGGCAAGCGCAAGCCGACGTACACCCCGCACATCGACACCGGCGACTTCGTGATCGTCGTCAACGCCGAGAAGATCGCGGTGACCGGCAACAAGCGCGCCGCCAAGATGTACTACCGCCACTCGGGGTACCCCGGTGGGCTGAAGTCCCGCTCGCTCAACGACATGCTGGAGCGTCGCCCCGAGGAGGTCATCCGGCTCGCCGTCAAGGGCATGCTCCCGCGCAACCGGCTGGCGCGAAAGCAGCTCACCAAGCTCAAGGTCTATGCCGGACCGGAGCATCCGCACGCCGCCCAGCAGCCGCAACCGATGGAGATTTCGCAGTGAGCGACGCAGAGCATCCCGAGGACGAGCCGCGCCCCGACGGCGAGGCCGCTGCCGACGAGGTTCCCGCCGAGAGCGCCGAGGAGCCCGCCGCGCAGGCCCCTGAGCCGCCCGAGAGCGCCGAGGAGCCGGCTGCGCAGGAGACTGAGCCTGAGCCCGCCGCCGAGCCCGTCGCCGACGCTGAGCCCGCCGCCGAGGAGCCCGCACCCGCTGCCGAGGAGCCTGCACCCGCTGCCGAGGAGCCTGCACCCGCTGCCGAGGAGCCCGCTCCGGCCGCCGAGGAGCCCGCACCCGCTGCCGAGCCAGTCGCGGACGCCGAGTCCCCCGCCGAGGAGCCCGCTCCGGCGGCCGAGGCGCCTGCCGCCGCCGAGCAGCCCACGCCCACGGCCGCCCAACCGCAGGCCGAGGCCGGCGCCGAGGAAGATGACGAGGAGGAGCTCGCCCCGCGCCAGCGCCCGGAGATCCCCGGTGCCGACCTCATCCCCGACATCGTCTCCGACAGCGACGAGTTCATGGACGCGGAGGCGCGCGCCGCTGCCGAGGCCGCGGCCGAGGAGGCCGCCGCCCGCGAGGAGGAGCAGGACTCCGACCGCGAGTCCCAGCCGATCGCCGACGCCGCCATCGACCTTGCCGCGGGCGCTCGCTACACCGCCACCGGCAAGCGCAAGACCGCGGTGGCCCGGGTGATCCTCAAGCCGGGCAGCGGCACCTACGCCATCAACGGCAAGGAGCTGAACGCGTACTACCCGCGCGAGACCCTGCAGCGCATCATCCGCCAGCCGCTCGAGGCGGTCGGCTACGACTCCCGGATGGACGTCGTGGCGCGGATGCACGGCGGTGGCGTCGCCGCGCAGGCGGGCGCTCTGCGCCACGGGATCGCCCGCGCGCTGCTGGAGGCCGACCCCAACCTGCGTGGCGAGCTCAAGCGTCGCGGCTTCCTGACGCGCGACCCGCGGGTCAAGGAGCGCAAGAAGGCCGGCCTCAAGAAGGCGCGCAAGCGGCCGCAGTTCTCCAAGCGCTAGCGGCGACGCGCCGTTCGTCGCTGATGGCCCGTCAGCTCTTTGGCACCGACGGCGTTCGGGGCCGCGCCGGTGAGTTCCTGACCGCGGAGCTGGCGCTAAAGCTGGCGCGGGCCGCCGTGGCCCGTGGCGAGTCGCCGTCGGGCTCCGGGTCCGAGGGCCCGGGCGAGAGTGGACGCGACGGGCGTGCGCAGGTTCTCATCGTCCGCGACACCCGCGAGTCGGGGGAGATGCTGGAGTCGGCGATCGCCGCCGGGGTCACCGCCGCCGGCGGCGACGCGCTGCTGGCGGGCGTGCTGCCCACGCCGGCGGCGCCGTTACTCGTCCGCCG
>DASXCN010000492.1:0-5239 GCA_036491155.1 Solirubrobacteraceae bacterium
TGCGCTCCCGGGGTTTGAAGACCGGGCGGGGCCCGGCGATCGCTGACGGCGACCTTGACCGCATGCGTGAGCTGCGCGCCGCGATCCGCGCCGCGTTCCTGGCGCGGGCGGCAGGGCGGCGGCCACCGCGCGGGGTGCTGACGCGGATCAATGCTGCCGCGGCGCTGGTTGCCCGTTCGCCGCAACTGGCGTGGGACGACAATGGTCCGGCGCAGCGGACGCGTTGGGCTCGGGCAGAGCGACCGGTGGATCTGGCCTTAGCGCAGATCGCCGCTGACGCCATTGCCACCCTGCTGGACGACAGAGGCGAGCGACTCCGGCTCTGTCAGGCCCATGGGTGCAATCGGATGTTCATCGCCGATCACCGTCGTCGGCGCTGGTGCTCACGGACGTGCGGGGACCGGGTCCGCGTCGCGCGCCACCACCGAAAGGTCAGTCGCGGCCCGTGACAACACCCCGGGACCCGCCTCGTCGCTGCGGGGCGGCGAGGCATCCGTACCTCCCCGCCCTGTAGTGCTCCTGGTTTGTCTGAGCGTCAGCGGATGGCGATCCCGGCGGCGCCGGCGGTGCCGTTGGGAAGCGCGAATGGAGAGCTGATCTCGTTAGAAGCGGGGCCGGCGGCGAGCAGCAGGCGGCCCCGGGCGGCGACCTGAACGGCGCCCTGTGACGGGAGGCCGCTACCGCTGCCGGCGCCGCCTACCGGGAACGGCGAGCCCGGCGTTGACGTCAACGACCCGAGGCGACCCCCGGGACGGCGAATGCGCCCACCGACGCAATCGCGGCCGTGGCGGCGCACAGCGCCGCGCGCTGGAGCCGGCGAGTGACAAAACGCATCACTTCTCTCCTTGAGTTTGGGGTGACGAGCAGCGCCGGCCTCAGGGCCGCTGTGAAGCGGCCACGGGACGGCGAGGCTCGGTGTCTGCGGGTCGTCTGATCAGACCTGTCGTGCATGCGCGCGATTCATCGAGACTGCCGGTGTCGGCCTGGTCCTGTCAGAACTCACTGCAGTACCGTAATGCTTAAATCCTAATTAGACATTACGAGAAGCTAGAATGCACCTTTCGAGACCGACCGAGCGAAGGAGCCGTCAATGACCGTGATCGTTGGAGTGCTTGCCCTGTTGGAAGCCAAGCCTGAGAAGGCCGCCGAGCTCGCCGCGTTGCTCGAGCAGGCGCGCGAGCTGGCGGTCGCCGAGCAGCAGACCGTCAGCTGGTATGCGTTCCAGGCCGACCCCGTGACCTTCGGGATCTTCGACACCTTCGAGAGCGACGACGGCCGCCAGGCTCACCTCGGCGGGGAGATCGCGCAGACTTTGATGCAAGTTGCACCCGAGCTGTTGGCCCAGGACCCCGACATCCGCCCGGTCGACCTGCTCGCCGTCAAATGAGTAATGGTCTCGAGAATCCGCTGCGTGATCGGGTGGCGTTGGTCACCGGCGCCGGACGCGGGATCGGTCGCGAGATCGCAATCGGCCTGGCGGCGATGGGCGCGCGTGTCGCCCTGGTGGCCCGATCCGAGAACGAGCTCGGGGAAGCGGTCGCGGAGATCCACGCCGCCGGCGGGATAGCAACCGCCGTGGTCACCGACGTTCAGGACGCCGGCAAGCTCCATGCCGGCGTTCAACGGGTCCGAGCGGAGCTCGGCTCACCCGAGGTGCTGATCAACAACGCGGCCGTCGTCACGCCGATCGGTCCCACCGACACGCTGGACCGCATGGTCATCGCGGCCGCTGCCGCAATCAATATCGTGGCGCCGATCAGCCTCAGCGCGATGCTGTTGCCCGGCATGACCGGCGCCGGCTGGGGGAGGATCGTCAACATCTCCAGCGGGATCGTGGGCAGCCCGGGCTCCAGTCCAGGGATGACCGTGTACGCCGCCTGCAAGGCCGCGTTGGAGGCTCACACGCTCAACCTCGCCGCCGAACTGGATGGCACGGGCGTCACCGTCAACGCCTACCGCCCCGGCGCAGTCGACACCGCGATGCAGCGGTGGATCCGCGAGCAGCCCGCCGAGCAGATCGGCGCTGCGCTGCACGACCGCTTCGCCGCCATGCACACCGAAGGCCGCCTGATCACCTCAGAGCAGTCCGCGCGTTTGCTCCTTGACCGGATCACCGGCCCGCAGAACGGCCAGATCTGGAGCGTCACCGACTCCGCTCAGTAGCCCACCGGATCCGCGCCGCTCGCGTTCGGCGGCGAGCCACCACACCTCAAAGGAGCCCAGCCAGATGCCACTGCTCAACCCCGGCGACCACTTCCCGCCGATCCCGCTCACCCCGGTCGACGGCGATTCAATCCACCTGCCCGACGCCCTCGCGGGCCACTTCGCCGTCGTGCTGTTCTACCGCGGCTCATGGTGTCCCTACTGCAACGCGCAGCTGCGCGCCTTCCGGCGCGCCACCGACAAGCTCAACGGCCTCGACGTCAACGTCGTCGCTCTCTCGGTCGACGACAAGGCGACCACCCGCGAGCTAATCGCTAAGCACACCCTCACCTTCCCCATCGGCCACAGCGCCGACGCCGCAGCAATCCACGAGGCGACCGGCGCGTTCGTCAACGCCGACCCGGTGCACCTGCAGTCCACCGGGTTTGTGCTCAACCCCGACGGCGACGTGATCGTCAGCGTCTACTCCAGCGGCGCGATCGGTCGCTTGGTCCCCGAGGACGTCGCCGGCCTGGTCCACTACCTCAAGTCCAAGCAGTCGGCGTGAACGGCACGACCGCCACGTCCGCCAGAGACTCGAGCTCGCCGACTGCGCCGACCATGTGGCCGAGCTCAAGCCCACCACACGTCACGCTGCCACTCCAGAGGACGGGGACGCCCTGGCGCGCGAGGCGCGATGGCCTGTACCAGCAGCATCCGCGCGGCCGGCTGGCCGCCGACGGCCGACACCGTGCCAGGCCGCCCTTCGCGTCCTTGACCGGGCGCCGCGCCGGGAGCCGGCCATTCATGCCATCGACACCGACCAGCGGCTCTTGATTGCTGTCGTGGTAAGGGGGTCGGTTCCACCGCAGCGGTACTGGCTGAGACCGGGCCGAAACGGCGCCCATGACTGAGTAAGCCCACCCCGACCTCCAGAGATCCGGCGGCGTAATCATGGTGGGACCACATAACTGCTGATGGGAGCGGACCGTACGCTGAGGGTTCGGGCACTGAGACGCCCTCGTCGCCGTTTGCAGGGCTCAGCTCAGAAGCGCAAGACGGGGCCCGGTGCCTACGCAGAGTCCGTGCGGCGACGGCACTAGCGACCCTCGCTGCTGCTTGACGCCTGCTTGAGCGGGCCGGTCGGCAACGGCGACGTGACTACCCCGTCACGGACGGAGCAGTCCGTCGAGGCGGTCGGCGGACCGTCGCGACTCGTCCAACGCGACACTGCTCAGACCGACGGGCTGCGCGCTCGCAATGCCCTGAGGAGCAGCGGCGTCGGGTCCGGGGCGGCTTGTGCTTCTGGGCGAATCCACGCGCCTGCCTCGGCCGGCGCCGGCGTATGCCTTTCGTTTGAGGGCGCGCGCCCGTGGTCATCGGCTCTCCGGGTCGGACGAAGCGGCAGCGGGCGCCGGAATCTCGAGTCCGGACGTCTGTAGGGGCTGGTCGATCAGTCGGTCGGTGTGAGGCGCGTGTGGTGAGCGCCGTCCTGGTTTCCGTGGGTAGGTATGCCGATGACGCCGGCGAGCCGATTGCGGATTGGCTATCTGCTACTGAACTCGCCCCGGGGGGACCCACCCCCCGGGGAGTCAGTCGAACCGAGCGCCCCGGGGGTCAAGCTCGCCCGTTGACTGACGACGGGACGCGACGGCGTCAGGCGGCGATGGGCAGCGCGCTGCCGGCGGTGGTCGGATCGTTGGTGATGACCGGCGCCGAGGCGGCGCGCATTCCGGTCGCGAAATCGCCGACCGCCGTCCGTCGGGGTGAGGTGTGCGTTCCGCTCGCGAAATCGCCGGTTACTCGCGGCGTGTTGGTAGTGCGCGTCCCGGCGGCGAAATCGCTGTGGACATGACCGCGACCGATGTCGTGTCGTTGACCATGGGCGAAGTCGCCCTGGGCGGCGGTCGCGGTGAGGTCTGTGTTCAGATTGGACCGGCGGGAGTCAATGGATTGCAACATGAGCCATCTTTCTGTCGGTTTTTCTGCTTGAGCGGGCGCGTACGTGAGAGTCCTGCGGACCCGACGCACGCGTCAGGGAAGAGCGCGAGCACGGCGTGCTTCGAGGCCGGCCAGATGGGCCGCCCGGCGTTTGGCAAGGGCTGCTCGTTGAGGGGTGATCGTTCTCTCGAGGACGGGACGGTGCTGCCGAACCGTACCAGAAAGCGATAGCGGATCAGCTATCTAATTTGCCTTTGCTACCCCTTTATTCCTTAGCAGACGCCCTTGACCGACATCGGTTATCGGATACACTTCGGTTATGCCCATGCGCGCCACCACCGTCCGTTTCAGCGAAGATCTCTGGGAGCTCTTAGAAGAGGAGGCCACGAGTCAGGGGATCAGCACCGCCCAGTTCGTCAGGGACGCGGCGATCGTGCGACTGGCGTTTCTCGCCGGACGCCGCGGCGACTCAGAGTCCGAGCACTCCATCGAGGCGATCGCCGAGCGCGCGACCCGCCGGCAACGGAACCAGAGCCAGTCGACCGCGGTGCAGGCACCAGAGCGCCTGCGCGAACTGCACCGCTCAATGCTGCTCGACAGTCCTCCCGAGGAGAGCTTCGATCGCCTGACCCGGCTCACGTCGAGCGTGCTCAACGTGCCGGTCGCGCTCGTATCGCTCGTCGACAGTGACCGGCAGTTCTTCAAGAGCTGTCTCGGACTCCCGCAGCCCTGGGCCGCGCAACGCCAGACTCCGCTCTCGCACTCCTTCTGCCAGCACGTCGTCGAGTCGCGCCGACCGCTCGTGGTCTCCGACGCCCGCGAGCACCCGCTGCTGCGCAACAACCCCGCGATCCGCGACCTCGGAATTATCGCCTACGCCGGCGCGCCGCTGATCAGCCCCAACGGACAGGTGCTCGGCACACTGTGCGCAATCGACCACCAACCCAGACACTGGACCACTGAGCAGGTCGAGATCCTGTCCAACCTCGCGGGGTCGGTGCTCAGCGAAATTCAACTCCACGCCGCTCAGCACAACCACGGCTAGCGGCCACAACAGCTCAAACGTTCCAAGCGCCACCACACTCCCCCAAGGCTCAGACTCGCCGGGGGCTGCTCGTATCCAGCGGGGGCGAGCCGGCGCCGCTGCTTCGCAAGG
>DASXCN010000493.1:0-4549 GCA_036491155.1 Solirubrobacteraceae bacterium
GCCAGAACCTCCACATAGCGAGAGTCCACCTGCGTGCCCGCCACCCGGCGCAGTTCGGTGAGCGCCTCGAAGGAGCTCATCTGCGTCCGGTAGGTGTCTGACGCGGTCAACGTGTCGTAGATCTCGGCGACCGAGATGATCTTTGCGATCTCCGGGATCTCCTCATCGCCCAGCCCGGACGGATAGCCCCGGCCGTCGATGCGCTCATGATGAGCGAGCACGATCTCGCCCACCGGCCCGTACATGCCCAGGTCGCGCAGCACGTCGGCGCCGAGCTCGGGGTGGCGCTGGATTGCGACCCAGTCCTCGTCGGTCAGCGTGCGCCCGCGTTCAGCCACGCGATCGGACAGCGCGAAGCGACCGATGTCGTGCAGGAGCCCGGCGGTGTGGGCCAGTTCCTGCTCAGCCTCGCTCATCCCCACAGCCTGGGCGATGTCGCGCGCGAAGCGGGCGACGGCGGCCGAGTGGCGCGCAGCGCGTTGATCGCGGATGTCCAGCGAGCGCATGAGGCCCGCCAGCACGCCCCAGGAGAGCGAGACGTACTGCTGGGCGCGGCTGCGTGACTGACCCAGCAGGTGCGACATATAGGAGAAGGCGAACACGCCGGCGAGCGCAAAGGCGATCCCGCCGTTCCCGAGCTTCAGCTCAATGCTGGCCCCTGCGGCAGCGACCAGGATGCTCAGCGCGCCGCTGGGGAAGAACTCAATGAATGTGCTGAACCCGAACTGCTCGGTCTCAGGGAAGGTGAGCCGCCGCAACGTGGTGAACATCACGAACCCGATCACCAGCGACGCCAGCCCTGCCAATCCGATCGCGAGATAGAAGCCGGGGTCGTCGCTGGGATGTGGCGCCAGACTGCGCACGATCACCGCGGCGACGACGGCGGGCACTATCGCCGTGGGCAGATTGATGAGGACGACCGATCGCCACTGCGTACGTAGCATCACGGTGGCGCTGAGCTCCGCAAGGACAGCCGTCGCCGCAGCCGAAGCCGAACCGAGGAAGGCGGCAGCCAGGACTGTGACGATGAAGGAGGCGGAGATCGACAAGCCGTCTCGTTCCCCGACGACAAGAAAGCCAGCGGCCACCGCAGCAATCCCAAGGATCACGCTGAGCGCGCCCACGCGATCAGGCGGCCCCAGTGCGATCACCGTCCCGGAGACGGCGACGCTTGCCAGCGCGATCGACGCAGCTGCGACGCGACCAGCGCTATCCCCAGCGCGTCGACGGAGCATAAATTGCAAGGTAGCGTGAAAACTGGCCCGCTACCAACGTTGAATCGTTGATCGGTAGCTCCTGATCAACCGTTACGCCACTGCATATTCCCTCCCTCCAAGAGATCGAGACCGGAGGCAGCCGCCGGCCTGGATGAGGCGACGGCAAGCGCATGCGACGACACGTACAAGGCTCTGGACGGTCCTTCCGGTCGCACTCTGTGACTTGCGTTACTCCCAAACTGCGTCAAAATGGACGCAACTTCCCACACGCTTTGCACAGATTTTTGGTTGGTAACTCGTGCAATTTTAAATGTAGCGGGGGTATTCCGCAACGTTCCGGGCCACCTTTCTGATCAAGTGCGCTATCTGAAGACCAGCGAAGCGGCTGCGTTGCTAAACGTCAGCCCAAACACGTTGCGAGCGTGGGAACGCCGGTTCGGCTTCCCCAAGCCGCAGCGTTCCCCGGGCAAGCACCGCCTGTTCACGCACGGCGAGATCGCGGCGCTGCGCGACGCCCTCCAGGAGGGCCTGTCGATCTCATCCGCTGTTTCGCGCGCACGTGAGGGACTGGCTGCCGACGCCAACTCGTTGGTGGGCGCCCTCGTATCGTATGAGGGCGAACGAGCAGATGCCGCCATCGAGGCGGCCCTGGCGCTCCGGACGGTGGAGCGATCAGTCGAAGAGGTGCTACTCCCCACCCTGGACGAGATCCTACGCCGGTACGGAAGCGAATCCGCCGCCTGGGCCTTCGCCTCGCACTGGGCCGCCGATTGGCTGCGGCGCGCCACCCGCCTGTCGCCGCCTCCGGTCCGGCCGGTGTCGATCGTGTTCGGCGACGCCACGCGCGATGAGCTGGATCCCGATGCGCCCTACCTGCGAGCCCTCGAGTTGTTCTGCGTCCGCGCGGGGATCGATGTGCTCAGCCTCTCGGCTCGCGGGGTGGCCGGGATCGGCGACGCCGTGGCGGTGCATCGCCCCAACCTCGTGGTCGTCGCCGGGTCCCACCTGGACGACGACGCCGTGGCCCGCTGGGCATACGCGATCCGCCTGGCCGGCGGCGCCGTCCCCGTGGCGGTCTACCGGCGCGGCACCACTGATCGCGGACGGGTGCGCACCACCGGGACGCGGAACCTGCCTCCTGGTTCCGGAGCCGCGCAGCGGCGCATCCTGGAGCTGATCGAGGGCGAGCTGCTCGCCGTGGTGGCTCCGCCCAGCAAAAGCACCACCGTCGCGCCGCCCCGAAGCGCGAGCGCCTGAGCGCTCGCCCTCGCCGCGTCACGCCGGCTTGCCTCCCTCAGAGGCGTGACCGCGCGTCGCTGAGCGATGTCAGCAGGATGACCGTCTCCGCGTAGGCGTTTTCAGTCATCTGCCCGCCGCGGCGGACGATGTGCCGCGGGCTCATCGCCCCACGGTGTCACGGGACGCGTACGACGGCCGGCGGCCAACTCCTCCGCGCCGCACGAAAGCGCCCAAAGTGCAGCCAACATTGCGATCCTTGCTTATCTCTCCGATCGACGAAATAACTCCCTTATGAACGGAATCCGGACGAATGCGGCTGCGGTGATGCTCGGCATCAGCCCGAACACGCTGCGCAGCTGGGAGCGCCGCTATGGCTTCCCCAAGCCCCAACGCTCGGCCGGGGGCCACCGCCAGTACTCCCTGGTCGAGATCGAAGCCCTGCGCCTCACCCTGGCCGAGACTCACAACGTCTCGTCGGCGATCTCGCTGGCCCGGGAGCGCGGCGAGGGCCCGTCCACCCCATCGCGCCTCACCGGCACCTTCACGAGCTTTGACGAGGACGGCGCGAACCGGCTGCTGGAGGAGAGCCTTGGGCTGCGCTCGGTGGAGCGCACCATCGAGGAGGTCCTGCTCGACGCCGTGACGACGCTGTTTGAGCCGGGAGCGAGCACCGCCGAGTACGAGTTCGCCTGGCGCCACGCCGCCGGCTGGCTCTCGGCGCAGCGCCGCCTGGCCCCGCCGGCCAGCCGCCGCGACGGCGTCATGATCTTCGACGCCTCCGCCCCGTGCGACCTGGACGCCATCCACGCCCAGGCGCTGGAGGTGATCCTGCGCCGGGCCGGGCTGCGCACGCTGGCGCTCACGCCGTCGATCGAGGTCACCCGCCTGGGCCGTGCGCTGCGTGCGCTCAACCCCAGCGCAGTGATCCTCACGGGGCGGCGCGTCTCACTGGACTCGATCGGGCGCCTCGTCTACGCGGTTCGCTCGATCGTGCGGGAGGTCGCCGTGTTCGACTACCGCAGCGCGGTGCCGGACACCGGCGCGAGCACGGTCGTGCGCCTCGGCGAAACGCCGCTGGCGGCTCGCGACACACTCCTCTCGCGCCTGGAGCAGGCGACCGCGCGCACGACGACCCGCACCACGCCGACGGTGGTGCAGCGTTCCACCGCGCCGGCCGGCGCGTAGCGCACGTTTCACGGGCGCCGGGGCTTCCTAGAATCCCCCGCCCATGAGCAGCCCGCACCGCCCGGTCGATCCGCACGCGTCCTTCCCCGAGTTGGAGGAGACGGTGCTGAGCCGCTGGCGCGAGCGCGACATCTTCGCCGAGTCGGTGCGCCGCCGTGCCGGCGCGCCCCAATGGGGGTTCTACGAGGGCCCGCCCACTGCCAACGGGCCGCCGGCCACCCATCACGTGCTCAGCCGCGTGTTCAAGGACATCTTCCCCCGCTACCGGACGATGACGGGGCACTACGTCGAGCGCAAGGGCGGCTGGGACTGCCACGGCCTGCCCGTGGAGTTGGCCCTCGAGGCCGAGCTCGGCTTCACCTCCAAGGACGACATTGAGCGCTACGGCATCGCCGAGTTCAACGCCAAGTGCCGCGAGAAGGTGCTCAGCCACGTGGCCGAATGGAACCGCCTGACCGAGCGGATCGGCTTCTGGGTCGACCTCGACGACGCGTATCGCACGCTTGACCCCAGCTACGTGGAGTCGGTGTGGTGGGCGCTGAAGACGATCCACGAGAAGGGGCTGCTCTACGAGAAGCTCAAGGTCGTCCCCTACTGCCCGCGCGACCAGGTGACCTTGTCCAGCCACGAGCTGGGGCAGCCCGGCGCCTACCAGGACGTGGTCGACCCCTCGGTCTACGTGCGGCTCCCGGTCACCACGCCCGTGGGCCTCGCGCAGACCGGCGATGAGCTGGTGGTGTGGACCACCACCCCGTGGACGCTGGTCTCCAACGCCGCCGTCGCCGTCCATCCCGACCTCACCTACGTGCGTGCCCGCTACGACGACGGCCGGGTCGCCATCGTGGCCTCCGACCTGGTGGAGAAGGTGCTGGGCGAGGGCGCCGAGGTGCTGGAGCGCTTCCCGGGCG
>DASXCN010000494.1:0-3614 GCA_036491155.1 Solirubrobacteraceae bacterium
TCCTTGCGCTCGTCCCACTCCAGCCGCTCGATGGCGTCATGGACGACGTCTTCTTCTCTAGACACCTGATGCTCCTCCTCTCCGGGACCACCGACCCCTCAACCGTTTCAAAGCCGGGGTTGATTGTCCATTCACATTAACCGAGGCTAAACCTCGTCGCAACCGCCTCGACGGCGGCTTTCGGTTGCGGCCCTCAACTCAGTGTCTTCTCCTGTCCTGCCGGGCGCATGTTAGCGATCACATCAAATCCCTGTCAATCGTTATCCGGGGGTACCGCGGTGCTGGCGCGGACCACCAGTTCCGGCGCAACGAGGGAGCCCGTGGGCGGGCGCTCGCCCGCCTGGACGCTCTCGATCGTGCGCACCAGGACCCGTAGGCTGCGGCTCCCCACCTCGCCGAAATCCTGGCGGACGGTGGTCAGCGGTGGCGTGAAGTACGGCGATTCGGGGATGTCGTCGAAGCCAACCACGCTGATCTCCTCCGGGATGCGGCGCCCCGCCTCGTGCATGGCGCGCAGCAGTCCCAGCGCCATCTGATCGTTGGACACGAACACGGCCGTCAGCGACCGGTCGCGGGTCAGCCGGCGCCCGAGGTGATAGCCGGCGCGCGCGCTCCAGTCACCGATGAGCGGCTCCGGGCGGGGCGCGCCCGCGGCCTCCAACGTGGCGCGCCAGCCGCTGGCCCGTAACTGGGACTCGATCGAGCTCAGGGGCCCGGTGATGTGGTGCACGGTCTCGTGGCCCAGGTCGAGCAGGTGACGCGTGGCCAGGGTGGCTCCCTCGGCCTGATCGACGGCCACGACGGGGATCCCGCGGTCAGGCCCGGACTCCACGGCCACCAGCGGGACGTCGAGCGGAGCGTGCAGCAGGGCCTCGGCGGACTCCTCCTCGGAGACGATGACGAGGATCCCGTCGACGCCCTGCACGCGCAGGCGCTCGATCGCCTGCACCACCGATGCCCGATCCAGGGCCTTGAGGCTCGCCACCATGATGAAGTAGCCCGCTTCGTGCGCCGCGCGCTCGATGCCGAACAGCGTCGAGGCGGGCCCGTAGAGCGTGGTGTCGAAGCTGACCACGCCGAGCGTGCGCGTCCGGCCGGTGGCCAGCGCCCGGGCGATCGAGTTGGGGCGATAGCCCAGCTCGGTCATGGCCGCCGTGACGCGCTCGCGCGTCGCCGGGCTCACGTGCCGGCTGCCGTTGATGACGCGCGACACCGTCTGATGCGACACTCCGGCGAGTCGCCCCACGTCCGACATGATGGCCGGCCGCCGCCGGCGCGACGGAGCTTTCTCCTCGTCCTCGACGCCCATCTCTTCGCTCCTCTCCGACGCTCCGCCCTCCCGGAGCACGCCGCGATGTTAGCGCTAACGGACGATCCGCGCTCCGGGGCCGGGCTCCACCTCCAGCGCGCCGCGCGGCGGCGGCACGTCGGGCGGCATCAGGCCCAGCACATGTCCGCCAAACCCGCCGCCCACGATCCGCGCCCCGACGGCACCGGCATCCAGCAGCTTGGTGACGGTCCGTTCCACGGTCGGGGTCGAGATGGCAAAGCAGTCGCGCAGGCTGGCGTGCGAGGCGTTGAGCAGCGCGCCGACGCGCTCGAGGTCTCCGTTCGACAACGCGGCGACGGTGTCCTGCACCCGCCCATTCTCCGTCACGACATGCCGGGCACGCGACCGCAGGGGCTCGGGGAGTGCCTGAACCCCATCGAGCGTCGCCTCGCGCAGGCTCGGCACGCCCAGCAGCGCGGCGGCGCGGACGCACTCGGCGCGGCGCTGGTTGTAGCCGTCGGCTGTCGGGTCGTCGCCGCCGGCGTTCGCGTGGCGCTCGCCGGAGTCCAGGGTGACCAGCCGGTAGCCGTTGAGCTCGAGCGCCACCGGCGTGACCTCGAGCGATTGGAAGTCGATGCGCATCGCGCTCTGGGGCTCCCCGAACAACGACGCGATCTGATCCAGCAAGCCTGTCTGCGCCCCCACCCAGTCGTTCTCCACGCGTGAGCACAGGCGCGCGAGGTCCAGGCGGTCGGGGAGCGCCAGATCGGCGACGGCCAGCAGCGCCAGGCACAGCGCCACCTCGAGCGCGGCTGACGACGACAGGCCGGAGCCTCGCGGGACCGATCCGGTGATCTCCAACCGCGCCCCAACCAGGGGCCAGCCCGCGGCGCGCAGTTCGCCGACCGCCCCGCGGGCGAAGGCCCGCCAGCCGGCCACCGGGGCCACGGCGTCCAGGGAGAAGGTGTCGTGGGAGTCCAGGTCGGCGGCCACCACCTGGAAGAGGCCGTCGCCGGTGGCCGTCGCGCGCACCGTCACCCCCTCGCTGATGGCGAACGGGAGCGCCAGACCCTCGTTGTAGTCGGTGTGCTCGCCGATGAGGTTCACGCGCCCGGGCGCAAACGCGGTCGCCCGGTCAGCCACTCTGTAGTCTCCGCCTCGTGCCGTTCATCGACAACATTCTCCAACCGACGCACCTCCTTGTCGTTCTCGCCGTCGCGCTGCTGGTGCTGGGGCCCAAGCGACTCCCCGAGGTTGGCCGCTCGATCGGCAAGGTCATCCACGACATGCGCAGCGCCATCGACGACGTGAAGCCCAGCCGGGAAGAGCTGCTGGGGACCGCCGAGGCCGACGCAGGCGCTGCCGCGGCGGACCGCAAGGTCTGACCCGGGGATAAGGACCCGCCGCCCGCGATGACCGCGCAGTGGGGGCTTCTGTCCACGGCGCGGATCAACGACGCATTCATCGCCGGGGTGGCGCAGTCGCAGGAGTCCGCGGTGCTGGCCGTGGCCAGCCGCGATCACGCACGCGCCGCGCGCTACGCCGCCGAGCGGGGCATCGAGCGCGCCTACGACAACTACCAGGCGCTGCTGGACGACCCCGACGTCGACGCCGTCTACGTCTCGCTGCCCAACGCGCTGCACCTGGAGTGGACCGGCCGGGCACTGCAGGCGGGCAAGCACGTGCTCTGCGAGAAGCCGCTCAGCCGCCGCGCCGCCGGCGTGCGGGCCGCGTTTGACCTGGCCGAGCGCCACGATCGTCTGCTCATGGAGGCCTTCATGTGGCGCCACCATCCCCAGACGGCCCGCATGGTCGACCTGGTCGAGTCCGGCGCGATCGGCCGTCTGCGCGTGATCCGCGCCTCGTTCAGCTTTCACTTCTCCGATCCCGGCGATGTGCGCCTGAACGCCGGCCTGGAGGGCGGCGCGCTGATGGACGTCGGCTGCTACTGCGTGAGCGCCGCCCGGCTGCTGGCCGGTGAGCCCGAGCTCGTGAGCGGCACGCAGGTGATGGGCGGCGACGGCGTGGACGTGACCTTCGCCGGCTGGATGCGCTTCCCCGGCGAGGTGGTGGCCCACTTCGACTCGGGGGTCGTCCTCGACGACCGCTACGGGCTCGAGGTGGTGGGCGAGGAGGCCAGCCTGCTGGTGCCCGACCCATGGCATGCCCGGACCCCGCGGATCGAACTGCGCCGCTCGCACGCCACCGAGGTCATCGACGTGCCCTCGGCCGACTCCTACGGGCTCGAAGCCGACAACCTCGCCGCAGCCATCCGCGGCGCGGCTGTCCCGCTGCTGGGCCGCGCTGACGCCGAGGGCCAGGCGCGGGCGCTGGAGGCGTTGTA
>DASXCN010000495.1:0-3619 GCA_036491155.1 Solirubrobacteraceae bacterium
ACGGTCAGGCTGGCGCGGCTCGTCGGCGCGCGAGAGCCAGATGTGGGGGGTCACGACGTTCTGGCCGACCAGGTACACGAGGGTCGCCACGTCGCCGGCCAGCACCTGCGTGAGGGTCCCGCCCTTCTTGGGCACGGTCACCGTGCCGATCCAGTCAGGAAAGTAGCGGGGGACCGCCTTGAGGAAGAAGCCCTTGTCGTCGATCCCGTTGGGGAAGGCCTGGAGGGCGAGGGGGCGGTCGCGCAGGAGGGGGAGCATCGCCTCGGCGACGTCCTCGTAGTGCTGAGCCAGCCTGCGCTTGGTGATCTCGGGGTTCGTGAAGAGCGCCTTGTCGGGATGGCTGAAGGGCACCTGCCGGCGCCCGATGGTGAGGGTGTCGGTCATCGTTCGCGCACCACGTCGGTGGCGGTCTTGTCGTCGCGCAGCCCCTGGAAGCGCGGGTGGCGCAGTCGCCCTGCGGTCGTCCACTCGGTGAAGCCGATCTCGGCCACCAGCTTCGGCGACACCCAGGTGACGCCGCGCTCGCGGATCGCCGAGGCGTTGGCGAACGGCGAGGTCTCGCGGCTGAGCTCGCGCATGCGACGTCCCAGCGAGTCGAGCGTCTCGTGGTCAAAGCCGGTCCCCACCTTGCCGGCGTACTGAAGCTCGCCGTCGCGGAAGTATCCGACCAGGAGCGCGCCGAAGTCGGTGCGCGAGCCCTGCGGCGCGGTGAATCCGCCGATGACCAGCTCCTGGCCGGCCTCGCACTTGAGTTTGAGCCAGTCCCGGGACCGCTTGGGCTGATACGGGCTGTCGGCGCGCTTGGCAACCACGCCCTCCCAGCCCTTGCGGCACGCCTCGGTGAACATCTGCTCGCCCACACCGTTGCGGTGCGCGGTCCAGCGCAGCGGGTCCTCGAAGTCGAGGGCGGAGCGCAGTAGACGCTTGCGCGTGCGCAGCGGCAGCGCCCGGACGTCATGGCCCTCGACCCAGAGCAGGTCGAAGATGTAGAAGAACACGGGGACGGGTGAGTGAGCGCGGGCGGCCAGCTTGGCGAAGCTCGTCTGCGTGCCGTCGAAGGCGACGACCTCCCCGTCGATGGCGAAGCGCCGGTGCTCCTGCGCGCCGATCGCATCGCGCACCTCCGGGTAGCGGCCGCCCAGGTCGAGGTCGTTGCGTGACAGCATGCGTACCTCGTCATGTTCGCGGACGGCCAGACACCGGATGCCATCGAGCTTGCGCTCGAAGATCCAGGCGGGGTCGCTGAAGGTGGTGCGCTCCAGGACCGCCTTCATCAACTCCGCGTGGGCGGGGGCGGGCGCCTGGACCGCGAGCTGCCGCTCCTCCGCGCTCAGTCGCTCAAGCTGGGGCTCGGTCATGTCCGGAGCTATACCCGACCGAGGTGCTCGGCGTCGAGCCGCGCTCAAGCTGGGGCGCTCTCGCGCCGACAACTGAAGGCGTGATGCCAGGCCAGCTCAAGGTCCTCATCGCCGACGACCATCCGCTGATCATCGCCGGGATCCGCCGCACGATCGAGCACGTGGACGACATGCACGTCGTCGGCGAGGCTCAGTCCGGCGGCGAGCTCCTCCAGCTCATCGAGCGCCGCCGCCCCGACGTCGTGCTCATGGATCTGCGCATGCCCGGAGTGACGGGGACCGAGACGATCGAGCTCATCCGCACCCGGTGGCCGGAGACCAAGATGGTGGTGCTGTCGGCCTGCGACGACGCGCCGGTGATCGAGGCCACGCTGCGCGCGGGCGCCAGCGCCTACGTGATGAAGACCGCCGGCTCGCTGGACATCACCTCAATCCTGCGCCAGGCCGCCGACGGCGAGGTGCTGCCCGCGCCGGTGACCATGCCCGCGCGTCCCGCCGCGCCCCAGGAGCCCGACGTCCCCGCGCTCACAGGGCGCGAGCGCGACATCCTGTCGCGCGTGGCCGCCGGCATGACCACGGCGGCGATTAGCCGCGAGCTCTGGGTCTCAGAGCACACGATCAAGTTCCACCTGACCAACATCTACCGCAAGCTCGGCGTGGCCAACCGCGCCGGGGCGGTGCGGTACGCGCTGGATCACGGGCTGGTGTAAGCGGGGCGCGGCTCAGCCGCCGGTGCCGAGCGTCAATCCTCCTCGCTAACCCAGCGCGGGAGGACGGCCGAGACCACCGTGGGCCCCCCGGGCCTCGAGTCGATCTGCGTCTGCCCACCCAGCATCCGCATGCGCTCATGCATGCCCACCAGGCCCAGCCGACCGGCGCGCGCCGCGCGGGCGACCGTGGTCTCGGGATCGAAGCCGCGGCCGTCGTCTATGACCTGAGCCCTGATCCCCTCGGGATGCGGGGCGATCGAGATCTGCACTGCCGAGGCCTCGCCGTGCTTGCGCACGTTGGACAGCGCCTCCTGGACGAGCGCCAGCAGCGCGATCTCCTGTGACTCCGAAAGGCCTGAGAGGTCGGCGCTGAACTCGGTCGCGGGGACGACCCCGGTGCGCTTGGCGAAGGCGGCGGCGACGTGATGGAGCGAGTCGACCAGCGACCCGGGCGAGACGAAGGGCGACTGCACCGAGGTCGACAGCCGGCGCAGGTCGCCGTCCAGGGCAACCAGCTGAGCCTCGAAGTCGTCGAGTCGCCCCAGCGCCCGTCCCTGGTCAGGGCTGCCGTCCAGCAGCGGGCCCAGCTGGTCGCGAAACAGCCGCATGTCCTGGGCCAGGAGGATCACGTCCTGCTGCGGGCCGTCATGCAGGTCAAAGCGCACGCGCGCCAGTCGCCGCTCGACGGCGCCGGCGACCAGCTCGCGCCAGTGCTCACGGTCGCGCAGCGTTTCGCGCTCCAGCAGGCTGGCGACGCTCGGGGCGACCGCGGCGAGCAGCGGGCCGAGCTCGGGCGCGCGAGGGTCCACCCCGTGGACGCTCAGGATCGCGGCACCAGGCCGGGCAGCGATCCGCAGGCTGACCGTCTGCTCCTCAGCCGGCGCTTCGCCCTCGAGCGCGCCGGCGTGCGCGACGGACCGGGGGTCGCCGTCGGTCTGCTCAACCCACAGGTAGACGGCGCGAGCGCCGGTCAGGGCGCGCAACAGCGCGAGTTGCGCGCGCAGGGCGTCCGGCGCGGAGAGCTCGGCCGCGTCGCGGGCCGCGGTGTCGATGTCGATGCCGGTCTCATCCAGCGCGGCCGCGACGGCTCCGAGCGCGTCAGAGAGCGGTGTGCTGTCGTCGGGTGTCTTGGACACCCATTCATTCTGACCCCCGGTCCGGAGGGCTCCGCCGACGGCTCGGCGGCTACGCCCGCGGGAACGAGCCGAGCGTCGAGAGCTGCATCGACACCGGGATGTCGAGCGTCTTGGAGACCGGCTTGGGCTTGGGGAGGTTGAGCGGCGAGTAGGCCTCGCCCGGGGCGAAGGAGTTGACGCCGAGGTTGGGCACGTGGACGACGCTGAACTTGGCCAGGTAGTCCGACGGGAGCTTGTCGACATCGAACCAGCCGGCGCCGCCACCGGGGCGAGCGAAGCCGCTGGTCCCGAAGTAGCGGTTGCCGATCCGCATGAACGTGTGCCACGAGTTGTAGAAGATGGTGACCTTGCCCGGGCCCGCGGGGAACTTCCAGATCGGGATGTCCCCGGAGACCGTGGTGGGCACCTTGTAGCC
>DASXCN010000496.1:0-3283 GCA_036491155.1 Solirubrobacteraceae bacterium
AGCTTGCCCTCGGCGATCCACCCGCGCACGTCCTCCTCGGTGACGTTCAGGACCGCCGCGAACTCGGCGACACTGACCAGCCGCGGACCGGTGCCGATCAGCGGGTCGTCGTCATCGGGGGAGGTCACGAAGAAGCTCCGAAGAATCCGCTGCAGACACCGAGATTGCCACCATGTCGCGGTACGCTTAACACCTGCCGGGGGGCAGTATCCCCGAACGGGCGTCGCTCGTCAGTACGGCTCTCTCGAGAGCCCGGGCGCGCCGGCCCTACACAGGGGCGGGAGAGACCTTCGGCTGATCGTCACATCTACGGCGCTCAGTCGAAAGGAGACTCGAGACCATGAGTATCACAGCGACTCGCTTCGCTACCCAGATCCGTACCTGGCTGCTGATCGCAGCCCTCACCGCACTGCTGATCGCGATCGGCGGCGCCCTCGGCGGCGCCGCGCTCTACATCTTCGTCGCCTTGGCCGTCCTCATGAACGTGGCCGGCTACTGGTTCTCCGACAAGCTCGCGCTGAAGGCCAGCCGGGCCCGCCCGCTCGACAGGGGGGAGATTCCCGAGCTCGAGGAGATGGCCGCGGACCTCGCGCGTCGCGCCGGGGTCCCGATGCCGCGGCTGTACCTGATCGGCTCCGAGCAGCCCAATGCCTTCGCCACCGGCCGCAACCCGGCGCACGCCGCCGTGGCGGTCACCGATGGCCTGCTGAACCACCTCCCGGCCGAGGAGGTCCGGGGTGTGCTGGCCCACGAGTTCGCGCACATCAAGAACCGCGACATCCTCGTCTCGTCTATCGCGGCGATGGTCGCCGGCGCGGTCTCGGCGGTCGCCACCGTCCTGCAGTTCTCGATGCTCTTCGGTGGCGGAGACGACGACGAGTCCCCCCTGGGCCTGATCGGCACGCTGGTGGCGATCATCGTCGCCCCGATTGCCGCCACGCTGCTGCAGCTCGGGGTCTCGCGCCAGCGCGAGTACCTCGCCGACGCCACCGGCGCCAAGCTGCTGGGGCGCGCCGCGCCGCTGGCCGACGCGCTGGAGACGCTGGAGCGTGGCTCCGAGGCGATCCCGATGAACATCAACCCGGCGACGGCGTCGATGTACGCGGTCAACCCGCTGCCGCGGCGGGGCATGGCCACGCTGTTTGCCACCCACCCCCCGATCGCCGAGCGGGTGCGGCGCCTGCGGGCGCTGGACGCCGGCCGTGACGGTGAGCGTGTCGTCGCCCTCGCCGCGTAGGGGCCCGCAGACGGACGAGTCCGCGGCCGGTACTTGCCGTCCGCGGCACACTCCGTCCATGACCGGTGGGCCCGACGACCTCGATCCCGCAGGCGCTGCGGCGGCGCAGGCCGACCCCAGCCCCGACAAGAAGCTCAGCGACGAGCTGGAGGAGTGGCTCACCGGTGACGGCGACCGGACCCTCGGCGGCCTCGTCGACGCCTTCGGCGAGAAGAGCTTCGCCATCATCTTCGTGGTGCTGCTGGGGGTCCCGGCGCTGCCCCTGCCCACCGGCGGTGCCACGCACGTCTTCGAGATCATCGCCGCGCTGCTCGCCCTCGAGCTCATCGTCGGCCGCCGGCAGGTGTGGTTGCCCGAGCGCTGGAAGGGCGTGAAGCTCGGTGGCGAGAAGCAGCAGAAGTTCATCGGCGGGCTGACCCGGCTCATCCGGCGCCTGGAGCGCCTGTCGCGGCCTCGCCTGGCCTTCCTGTTTCATCACCGCCTGTCGCGGCTGGTGTTCGGCCTGCTCGTCCTGGCCGGGACCGCCGGGGCGTTCTTCGCGCCGCCCTTCACCGGCCTGGACACCCTGCCCTCGCTGGCGGTGGTGCTCATCTCGCTCGGCATGCTGCTGGAGGACTTCCTCGTGGTGGTCGCGGGCCTGATCGTCCTGGTGGCCGGCGTCGCGCTGGAAATCATCCTCGGGGCCGCGGCGGTCAAGGGGGTGCGCTCGATCTTCTAGCGGCCGCTATCCCAGCGTGTGCTGCAGCGCGTCTGCGGTCGCGGAGGCGGCTTCGCGCACCAGCGCCCGCCGCGGGTCCGCCGGATCGCCGGCCAGGTTGAGTTCGACGAGCGGTACGGCGCCCCGCGCGACACCCTCGGCGAGCACGAGAGCGGTCATCGCCTCGCCGCGCACACCCCCGCGCGCGTCGGTGACGGCCGCGCCCGCCAGCTCCGCAACCTCACGCGCGGTCTGCACGATGCTCACGAGGGGATCGGCGGCATCGGCCAGCGCCTGGCGCAGGCGCTGGGGATGGCCGGGCTCCTCGCGCCGTCGCTGGACCGCCAGCACCTCTCGGTAGGCGGCGGCGTCGCGCTCGGCGAGCTCGAGGGCGGCCGTCCGCAGAGCGTGGGCTCGCTCGCGCCGGCGCTCGATCGCCTGCGGGTCCTTGGGCTCCTGGCGCAGGCTCACGGCGCTCACCATCTCCACCAGCGCGGCCGCCAGTGCGCACGTCCAGGCCAGGGTGGGTCCGGCGCCAGGAGTGGGCTCACGCGCGGCGACCGCATCCATGATCTGGGCCAGCGTGAGATCGGCGAAGTCCGCCATCGGCGCCAGCCTAGGGATCGCGCCCGCGCTGCGTCGGCGTCGACACCACAGAGCCCCGGCCCGCGCGTTGTTTTCCCACTGTGGCTTTGCAAAACT
Source organism: Solirubrobacteraceae bacterium (assembly GCA_036491155.1). Classification (GTDB taxonomy): domain Bacteria; phylum Actinomycetota; class Thermoleophilia; order Solirubrobacterales; family Solirubrobacteraceae; genus Palsa-465. Next base: position 2,637 of record DASXCN010000496.1, read on the forward strand.
GGGCGCATGGACGTGCCCAGTCCCGCCCGGGACGCGCTCGCTCAGCCGACGCGAGCCCGCCTGTTCGCGCTGCTGGGCTCGCTGCATCGTCCGGCCCCGACCGAGGAGTTGGCCGAGCGCGTCGGCCTTCACCCCAACGGCGTGCGCGTCCATCTCGAGCGCCTGGCCGAGGCCGGACTGGTGACGCGCCACCGCGAGCGCCGCGCGCGCGGGCGCCCGCGCGACACCTGGGCCGTCGACCCGGCGGCGCAGCCCGGGGGGGACCCCCCGACCGCGTACGCCGAGCTGGCCCGCTGGCTCGTCCGCACGCTCACCGCGGTCCACACCCGCACTCGCGACGTGGAGGCGGTCGGGCGCCAGATCGGCAGCGAGCTGCCCGGCCCCGGCGACGAGGCATCCGCCGAGCAGCACTTCCACGACGTCCTGGCGACCCTCGGCTTCCAGCCCGAGCGTGCGCCCGTCGTCGCTGACCGCCTCACCTATCGCCTGTGTAACTGCCCGTATCGCGAGGTGGTGCGCGAGCGCCAACCGCTCGTGTGCGGGTTGCACCGCGGCATGACCCGCGGCCTGCTGGATGCGATCGATCCACGGACGAAGCTCACCGCCTTCGAGCCGCAGGACCCCGATCGGGCGGGCTGCCTGATCGC
>DASXCN010000497.1:0-4853 GCA_036491155.1 Solirubrobacteraceae bacterium
CAGGCCGTCGTCCTGGCGTACGAGAGCGGGCTGGTCACGCCCGGCGCATAGACGCGCCTCTGTCCTTCGACAGAGGCGCGAGCGGCAAAGATCTGCGCTGAGGAGGAGCGCAGACGCGCCCTGCGGGCGATGACAGACGCAAGCGGCGGTCCCAGACTGATCCCCAGGCAACTTGCACCAACCTGAGGAGCAGTGATGACCGCACCACACGCCGTACGGCTAACCGTACCCCCCTGTGTGGGCGGCCCGAACGCCAAGACGCCTGGCCGCAACACCGAAACGCGTCCGACTGGGTGGAACTCTGCGGCTGTGCTTCAACCCGCTCTCAACGAAGGAAGCGCCATGCAACCCACCGACCAAGGAGGGATTCATGTTTAACTCGATTCTCCGCACTTCCGAGGCGGTCACCTCGACTCAGGCAGTTGCCTTGCGTGAGGTGCGTAAGGTGTATGGCCGGGGCGACGGATCGGTCGTCGCTCTGGACGGGGTCACGGTCAGCCTCGCGCACGGATCATTCACAGCTTTGATGGGCCCGTCGGGCTCGGGCAAGAGCACGTTTCTGAACGTGGCGGCGGGGCTGGACCGGCCGACGTCGGGCACGGTCACGCTCGCCGATACCGAGCTGGCGGGACTGAGCGAGCGGCGGCTGACGATCCTAAGGCGCGAGCGGATCGGGTTCGTCTTTCAGGCCTTCAACCTGCTGCCCTCGCTCACCGTGGCTCAGAACATCGGCCTGCCGCTGCGCCTCGACGGTCACCGTCCGCGGCGCTCGACGGTGCGCGAGGTCGCGGCGCGCGTGGGCCTGGAGAAGCGGCTGCGCGACCGTCCCTCGCAGCTGTCCGGCGGACAGCAGCAGCGCGTCGCGATCGCCCGGGCGCTCGTCACCCGGCCCGAGGTCGTGTTCGCCGACGAGCCGACCGGAGCGCTCGACAGCCGCACCGGACGCGAGGTGCTCGCGCTGTTGCGCGACATCGTCGACCAGGACCGCCGCACCGTGGTGATGGTCACCCACGACCCCGTGGCCGCGGCGTACGCCGACCACGTGATCGTGCTCGCCGACGGACGCGTGGCCGCGACGCTCGAGGCTCCCAGCGCCGACGACGTCGCCGAACAGCTCGCGCATCTGGGGGGCTGAGCCATGCTGCGTCTATCCGTCCTCAGCGCTCGCGGCCGCCTCGGCACGTTCACCGGCGCCCTGATCGCCCTCTTCGCCGCGTCCGTGCTCGCGATGGCCTGGGGCATGCAACTCGAGTCGATGCTCCGCACCCATCCGCCCGTCGAGCGGTACGCCGGCGCCGCGGCGGTCGTGGCCGGACAACAGAATGTCGGCGCCGACCACGACGTGCAGCTCACCGAACGCGCGCGGGTCAGCACCGCGCTCACCGCTCGCCTGGCAGGGCTGCCGGGCGTCCGGGCCGCGATCGGCGACGTGTCGGTGCCTGCCCGGCTCGGCGACCGCACCGCCGTTGCCCATGGGTGGTCAAGCGCCGCGCTCACCCCCTACGTGCTGAGCGCCGGACGCCCACCCGCCCGACCCGATGAAGTAGTCACCGGCTATCCCGCCGCGCTCGGCGCGCGGCTGCCGCTCGCATCGACCGCGCGCACGCGCATGGTCACCGTGGTCGGCGTCGCTCGGCCCCGCGATCCCGTCACCCAGCAGAGCGCGATCTTCCTCACAGACACCGAGGCAACCGCGCTGGCCGGCCACCCCGGGCGAGTCGACGCGATCGGCCTGCTCGCCGGGCCCGGCTTTGACATCACCCGCGTGCGCGCCGCCGCTTCGGGAGCACAGGTGCTCACCGGCGCGGCCCGCGGGCAGGGCGAATACCCCGAGCTCGAGGAGACCCGCGCCACTCTTATCCCCGTCACAGCGGCTTTCGGCGGACTCGCGCTGTTCATCGCCATGTTCGTCGTGGCCAGCACGCTAAGTCTCTCAATCCAGCAGCGCGAGCGCGAAATCGCGCTGCTCAGGGCGGTGGCCGCGACGCCCGGGCAGATCCGCCGCATGATCGCCTGGGAAGCGGCGATCATCGCCCTGATCGGCTCGGCCGCCGGGATCTGGCCCGGGATCGTGCTCGGCCGCACGCTCGCACACGGGCTCGTGCGCCACGGCATCGCCCCGCCGAACTTCGTCCTCAACTACGACTGGCTCCCCGCCGCCGCCGCGATCGGCTGCGCGGTCGCCACCTCGCTGCTCGCGGTCCTGGCCGCCGGACGGCGCGCCGCCCGCGTGCCGCCCACCCTCGCGCTCACCGACGCCGCGGTAGAGCCGCGGCTGCTCGGCCCGGGGCGGATCATCGGCGGGCTACTCGCGCTCGCCGGCGCCGTGCCGCTGTTCACCGTGGCGGTCACCACCAGCACGGCCGACACCGCCGGGGCGACAGCGGAAATGACCGCGATCTTGCTCGTCGTGGCGGTCGGCTTCCTGGGACCGATCTTCGCGTACCTGGTCGCTCGGTTGCTGGCGCCGGCGCTCGGGGCGATCTCGCCGGTCGGCGGCTTCCTCGCCTCCGCCAACCTGCGCACCGCCACCCGGCGCTTCTCTTCGGCCAGCACCCCCCTGGTGCTCACCGTCGCCATGAGCTGCACGCTTCTGTTCAGCACGACCACCATCGAGCACGCCATCACCCAGCAAAGGCACGCCGGGCTGACCGGCCAGCTCGCCCTCACCAGCACCGGTCCGGGACTGCCCACCGCCGCGCTGAGCGACGCGCGCGCCACCCCCGGAGTACGCTCGGCCGTCGCGCTCACCTCGACCACGCTCGGCCCCGGCCTGGGCGACTCCGACGATACCCTCCCCGCCCAGATCCTCGCCGGCGGGCAGGGCGGCGGCCTCGACGTCGGCGTCACCGCCGGATCCCTGAACGCCCTGCACGGCAACACGATCGCGCTCGGGCGCCACCGCGCCAGCGCCGCCCACGCCCACGTCGGCGAACGCGTCCAGATCATGCTCGGCGACGGCACGCTCGCCCACGCCACCGTCGTCGCGATCTACAGCCGCGACCTGGCGTTCGGAGACGCTCTGCTCTCCCCCGAGCTCGCCGCCGGCCACCAAACGATCCCGCTGCTCGGGACGATCCTCATCCAAACAGACCACCCCGCCGCGGTCGCCCGGCGCCTCAACGCCCTCGCTACGCGGTATCCCGGACTGAAGATCAGCAACCGCGCGACGTTCGCCACCGCCACCGCCGCCGAGGACGAGATGAACCGCTGGTTCGGCCCCCAGTTCGTCGCCGAGATCTTCGCCTTCACATCAATCGCCGTACTCAGCACGCTCATCATGATCGGGCTCCGGCGCCGCCGCGAGCTCGGGCTCCTGCGGCTCGTCGGCGCGACCCCCCGCCAAGTCCGATCGATGGCGCGCTGGGAGGCAGCGCTGATCATCACCATCGGACTTGGCCTCGGCCTGGCGATCGCCGCCATCGCGCTGCTACCACTCAGCCAGGCGCTCAACGGCGGCCTCCCATACATACCCGCGAGACCATTCGCCGCGATCCTCGGCATCTCAGCGCTCCTGGCGCTTTTGGCCCTTGCGCTGCCAACCAGACGGGCGCTCCGCGCCCGGCCCGTTGAGGCGATCGGGGCGCGAGAGTAGATCAGGACTTCTGGACCGCCCCCGATCGGCGGACGCTGATGTTTGAGGGCTCGCGTCGATCTCGAGCCCATGTGCTGCAGCGCCCTCGAGGCGGGAGTTGCGACACGATGAGCTCCGGCGCTTTCGCGCCCCCCCTCGAAGCCAAAGCAGGACTCACACATGACGCCGGCCGCACGTCATTCTCGCCAGATCCGCTCAGCGCTGCCTGTCCGAACGCGTGCCGCCTCGAATTTGCGCTTGACCGCCGCGATCGCGACCGACAGCGTCAAGCCCGAACGCGCGGCTCCTCACCGGACGCGCGTCATCGGCCCGACGAGCAGCACTTTGGAGTCCCGCCTCCTACCCAGGTAGGAGCCCGGAATCGTCGCGTTGTATGAGCCCGAATCCAGCCCGCCGACGATGCCGATCCCACCGTCGCACGCAAAGGTTCGTGGCATCGAATCGACTCGGAAAGGACCGCTCATGCAAGGCCCAACCACCCGACCGCTCACCACCTTTGAACCGGAGACAGGAGCTATGACTCCAGTGACGCTTCAGACGCGCGAGCTCGCCGCCCGCGAGAACGACGGCATCCACGTCCTGCTGCTCTGGCACACCCGCCAGGACGCAGTGACCGTCTCGGTCGACGACACGCGGGGCGGCCACCGCTTCGACCTTGCCGTCGCCCGCGACCGCGCGCTAGAGGCCTTCTATCACCCATTCGCCTACGCCGCCTAGCCGGGCGGACTCAACACATCACTCACGCCCACACCCACAGCAGAAAGGGACCGAGATGTCACCCCCTGAAGTACTCAAACAACCTGGCGGCCCGGATGGGCCGCTGGAGCGCGAGCCATCGCAAGACCGCGATCTTCGGCTGGCTCGCGTTCGTGATCGCCCGACGAGCTCGAGGTCGAGATCATTGACGACGGCCGCGGCGCGACGGCGCTATCAGGGACGAGCCCGGGCGGCCTGGGGTTGATCGGCATGCGTGAGCGTGCCGCCCTGCACGGCGGCCAACTGACGGCGGGGCCGGCATCCGGCGGCGGGTTCGCCGTGCGCGTCAAGCTGCCCACCTCGGACGGTGCGCTGTGAGCATCCGTGTGCTGCTGGCCGATGACCAGGCGATGGTTCGCGTCGGCTTCCGGATGATCCTCGAGTCCGATCCCGAGATCGAGGTTGTCGGCGAGGCGGCGAACGGCGAGCAGGCCACGGCCAGCACCCGGCGCCTGCGGCCCGACATCGTGTTGATGGACATCCAGATGCCCGACGGTGACGG
>DASXCN010000498.1:0-1736 GCA_036491155.1 Solirubrobacteraceae bacterium
GACGTGGAGGCGCCCGCAGCCGATGAGCTGGAGCTCGAACTGCCGCCACAGGCGGCGACGCCCAGCGCGAGCGCGGCTGCGGTCAGGAGCAGGGCAGGTAGCTTGAACATGGCGCGGATCTCCTTTTTCGTGGTGAGTCGGGACGGCCGGGATTGTCCGGTGACGCCGCGTGACACTTGACGCCCGCGACCTCGTTTCCTTCCCCGCCCACGGTCTGCTTGGATGCTACGCGCACCAGCAAAGGAGCCACCTGAGATGACCACCACCACCCCGCGCGAGATCCGCCCCCACGATTTCCTCGGTATCGACGACCTGCTCGACGACGAGGAACGGATGATCCGCGACACCGTGCGCGCCTTCGTCACCGACCAGGTCCTGCCCTACGTCGGCGACTGGTTCGAGGAGGCGACCATCCCGCTGGAGCTGGCGTCGGCGCTGGGCAAGCTCGGGGTGCTGGGGATGCACCTGGACGGCTACGGGTGTGCCGGGGCGAGCGCGACGGCATACGGGCTGGCGTGCCTGGAGCTGGAGGCCGGCGATAGCGGGCTGCGGAGCCTGGTCTCGGTGCAGGGGTCACTGGCGATGTACGCGATCCACCGCTGGGGCTCGGAGGAGCAGAAGCTCGAGTGGCTGCCGCGGATGGCGGCGGGCGAGGCGCTGGGCTGCTTCGGGCTGACCGAGCCCGACGCGGGATCAGACCCGGCGGCCATGCGCACCCGGGCGCGGCGCGACGGCGACGACTGGATCGTGCACGGCTCCAAGATGTGGATCACCAACGGCTCGGCGGCCGAGGTCGCGGTGGTGTGGGCGCGGACCGACGACGGCATCCGCGGCTTCCTGGTCCCGCGCGGAACCAAGGGGTTCACCACCCAGGACATCCACAAGAAGCTGTCGCTGAGAGCATCGGTGACCTCTGAGCTTCTGCTCGACGACGTGCGGCTCCCCCACAGCGCGATGCTGCCCGAGGCGACGTCGCTGCGAGGGCCGCTCTCGTGTCTGAACGAGGCGCGCTACGGGATCGTGTGGGGCGCCATCGGCGCCGCCCGCGCGTGCTACGAGTCGGCGCTGGCCTACGCCAAGGACCGCACCGCGTTCGGGCGGCCGATCGCGGCGACCCAGATCCAGCAGCAGAAGCTGGCCATGATGGCCCTCGAGGTCAACCGCGGCGCGCTGCTGGCGTTGCATCTGGGGCGGATGAAGGACGACGGCCGGCTGCGACCCGAGCACGTGAGCATGGGCAAGCTGGGCAACGTCAACGCGGCGCTCGAGGTCGCGCGGACCGCCCGCCAGGTCCTCGGCGCCAACGGCATCACGCTCGAGTATCCGGTCATCCGCCACATGAACAACCTGGAGTCGGTGGTGACCTACGAGGGGACGGCCGACGTGCACGCGCTCGTGATCGGCGGCGCGCTCACCGGGATGCAGGCGTTCCGCTGAGTGCCAGGGAACGCGCTGGGGTCAGGCCGCTCGGGCTCAGCCACTGCCGCCGCTCCCGGTCGCCGAGTGCGCGACCGGGATTCCGGACTCCCAGGGGAGGATCTTGGCGAACTGGACGAGCTCGCCGTAGAAGTCCGGGTCGAAGCTGGGAGCGAGGGCAAGCTCGACCGGCCAGGCGGCCGCTTCGGCCGGGGTCTGCGCCGAGCTCATGTCCTCAAACCACGGACGCGAGGCGTCGGTGTCGATCAGGCCAGGGCACAGAGCCATCAGCAGCTTGTTGTCAGCGAGATCGGCATCGC
>DASXCN010000499.1:0-3194 GCA_036491155.1 Solirubrobacteraceae bacterium
ACCGCGACGATCTCGCCGGCCTCGATGGTGAGCGAGACGCCGTCGAGCAGCACCCGGCGCGCGCGCCCTGAGCCCACCGTCTTCGTCAGTCCGGCGGCGCGCAACACGGGCACGCCCGGACCGTAGCGAGGCTCACGGCCGTGGGCGCCGCTGCCTCGCTGTCCGATGTCCGGGTCGCGACGGGCGACCTGGGGGCCCTGGATGCGGCGGGGCCGCCGTTCAGGCGATCGCGTCGAGCTGCGCCAGCTCCTCGTCGGGGATGTTCAGCGCCGCCCCGGTGACGTTCTCACGCAGGTGCGTCACCGACGAGGTCCCGGGGATGAGGAGGATGTTGGGCGAGCGCTGCAACAGCCACGCCAGTGCGACGGCCATCGGAGTGGCCTCCAGCCGCGCCGCCACCTCCCCGAGGGTGTCGGACTGCAGCGGCGAGAACCCGCCGAGGGGGAAGTACGGCACGTAGGCGATGCCCTGGCCGGCGAGCGCGTCGATCAGGCCGTCATCCTGGCGGTTGGCGATGTTGTAGAAGTTCTGCACGCAGACGACGGGGGCGATCGCCTGCGCCTCGGCGACCTGCTCGGCGTTGACGGTGCTGAGGCCCAGATGCCGGATGACACCTTCGCTCTGCATCTCGGCCAGCGCGGCAAACCCCTCCGCGATCGAGCCGGGCTCCGGGCGGTCCAGGCCGCCGACGCGCAGGTTGACGACGTCCAGGACCTCGACGCCGAGGTTGCGCAGGTTGCCGTGGACCTGCTGGCGCAGTTGCTCCGGCGCTCGCGCGCGCGGCCACCCACCGTCGGCGTCGCGGTCGGCGCCGACCTTGGTCACGATGTGCAGATCCTCCTCGTAGGGGTACAGCGCCTCACGGATGATCTGGTTGGTGACGTAGGGGCCGTAGAAGTCGGCGGTGTCGATGTGCGTGACGCCCAGCTCCGCCGCCTCGCGCAGGACGGCCAGGGCGGCGTCGCGGTCGGCGGGCGGGCCAAAGACGTGCGGGCCGGCGAGCTGCATCGCGCCGTAGCCCATCCGCGTGACGGTCAGATCATCGGTCATCGCGAAGGTTCCGCCGGGGAGGGTTGTCGTGATCATGGTGGCTCCTCTGTCCAGGGGGTGAAGCCACATCGTGCGCCCGGCGCGCCCGCGACACCAGAGGCCGGTCTATCCAGGGACAGACCGTCCCTGGATACGCGCCGGGGCGTCTCTATCCTCAAGGGCATGGATCGCGACGGTCTGGCGGACTTTCTCAGGCGCCGCCGCGAGGGCCTCGAGCCCGGGGATGTCGGCCTGCCCGCCGGTCAGCGGCGACGGACGCGCGGCCTGCGCCGCGAAGAGGTGGCGAGCCTCGCCCACATGTCGACGGACTTCTACGCCCGTCTGGAGCAGCGCCGCGGCTCCCGGCCCTCGGGGCAGACCGTCGCCGCCCTGTCCCGGGCTCTGCGGCTCTCCCCACAGGAGCGCGACCACCTGTTCGCGCTCGCCGGCCACACCCCGCCGACCCACGCGTGGCGGTCCGACCACGCCAGCCCGGAGCTGCTGCGCGTCCTCGAGCAGTTGAGCACGCCCGCGCAGATCACCTCCGATCTCGGCGTGACGCTCGCCCAGAACCCCGGGGCCGAGGCGCTGGTGGGGGTGCAGACGCGCCACACCGGGCTGCGCCGCAGCCTGATCTACCGGTGGTTCACCGCTCCAGGCGAGCGCGGCATCCACCCCGAGGAGGATCACCCGATGCACTCGCGCCTCTGGGTCGCGTCGCTGCGGGCGGTCCACGCCCGCACCCCTCCCGACCCCGAAGCGCACGATCTCGTCACCCATCTGCTCGAGGAGAGCGAGGAGTTCGCGACGCTGTGGGAGCGCCACGAGGTGGCCACCCCCGACGGCAAGGTCAAGCGCTTCGTGCACCCCTTGGTCGGCGGTCTCACGCTCCACTGCCAGATCCTTATCTCCGAGCACAACGTCACCGAGCGGCTGGTGGTGTTCACCGCGGCGCCAGGCTCCGAGGACGCCCAGCGGCTCGAGCTGCTGTCGGTGCTTGGCTCCCAGCACTTCTCCGGCGCCGCCGAGCTGGCCTCGTGAGACCGGAGGATCTCGCCAACCTCGCGCATCTGCGCCGCGCGCGCGATCTCATGGACCGCGAATACGCCCGGCCGCTCGACGTCGCCGAGCTTGCCCGGGCGGCCCTGATGTCGACCGCGCACTTCTCGCGCCAGTTCCGCGCGGCCTACGGGGAGACGCCCTACGCCTACCTGATGACGCGGCGGATCGAGCGGGCGCAGGCGTTGCTGCGCCTCGGCGACCTGTCGGTCACCGAGGTCTGCCTCGAGGTCGGGTGTACGTCGCTGGGGTCGTTCAGCGCGCGCTTCACCGAACTGGTCGGCGAGACGCCGACGGCCTATCGCGCGCGCGATCACAGTGCGCTGGCCAAGGTGTCAGGGTGCGTGGCCAAGGACGCCACCCGCCCCACCCGCCCCGCTCGCCCGGGCCGCGCTGGAGTGACGCCCGCGGCCGTGGCTCCGTAACGTTGGCGCCATGAACCTCACGCTCTCCCAGTGCTTCGTCCTGGTCCACGACCCCGACGCAGCGCTGGCCTTCTACCGCGATACGCTCGGCCTGGAGCTGCGCAGCGAGGTCGCCCGGGGGGAGTTCCGCTGGCTGGTGGTCGGCGCGCCCTCTCAGCCCGCGGTGGCCATCTGCATCACCAACTACCTCAACGGGAGCCCCGCCGACATCGACGCGCTCAGCGGGCTCATCGCCAAGGGCGCGCTCAACGGCGTGCACTTCCAGGCCGACGACCTCGACGCGGCGTTCGCCAGGGTCCGCGACTCCGGCGCCGAGATCGTGCAGGAGCCGACCGAGCAGCCATGGGGCACGCACGACTTCGCCGTGCGCGACCCGTCGGGCAATCTGATCAGGATCGACCAGCCACCAGCCGTGTGAACGGCGTGCCCATCACCGGGCGGTGGCGGATCGCACCCGCGCTGACGCGCCGTCGCGCCGCGAAGCTCTGAAGGCCACAGCCCACGCACTGGTCGGGCCGGTTCAGCGCGATCCGCGTACCGAGCAGGGTGACCGGCGTGTTGGTGAACAGCCCACCGCCGGAGGCGGCAATCCCGGCGCTGCCCGTCACGACGTTGCGGGTCACGCTCGAGTGCGCGACCGTGAGCTCCACGGGCGGCCCGGACAGGTCCACCCCGTTCCAG
>DASXCN010000500.1:0-2619 GCA_036491155.1 Solirubrobacteraceae bacterium
CGTCGGCCGCCACCTTGGGGTGACCCGGGAGCAGGCGCGAGGCCTCCTGGGCGAGCAGCTGGCCGAACTGGCCGACGGCGGAGTAGGACTGCTGGGTGACGTACACGCGGCGCAGACGGCCCTGTGGGTCGATGACGTACAGCGCCGGGGTGTGCTGGATGAGGCCGCCCTCGATGTCGGCCTCGACGTGGTAGTCGCGCCACACCCGGCGCAACTGTGCCAGCGACCCGGTGAGGAAATGCCAGCGCCCCAGCATCCCGTGCAGCTGGGAGTAGCTGAGGACGTCGGCGATCGAGGTCGCCTTCGGGTTGGCATCGACGCCGAGCAGCTGGATCTTCTGGCCCGCGGGCCCGAGTAGCGCCTGGGCCTGGCGCATCGCCGTCGTGGTCAGGGGGCAGATCGTGGTGCACTCGGAGTCGTTGAAGTCCAGGAAGACGACCTTGCCCCGGTACGCGCTCAGCGAGATCGGACGGCCCGCTTCGTCGCTGAGGGTGAAACTGGGTGCCCGCCGCCCTGACAGCGTCGTGCCCGAATCGAGGTAGGGGTTGGTGCCCAGTGCGTTGGCCGGCGCCGGACCCGAGAGCTCTGACGCGGCGGCGATCGCGGCCAGGACCACGACACCGCCGATGGTAAGCAGGGGCGCGGGGCGGAGCAGCGCTCGCACCGCCGCTTGGCGCCGTGGCACCCGCAGCGCGCCGCGGCGGATCAGCGCCCGGGTCCCGGCGCCGATCCCGGCTGCCGCGAGGATGCCCAGGACCGCGAGACCCGTGACGGTCAGCCACCCGGGGCCGGATCCGCCGCCGGCGCTCGGAGCCGCGGCGTGGTCGGTCAGGGCCGCGGATCCACTCGGCGCCGACGATCTGCCCCCGGAGGCTCCCCCGGCGGCGCCGCCCGAGGCGGCCCCGGAGGATGCGGCCTTCAAGCGCAGCGTCACCCCGGCACTGCGCGCCACGGCGGTCACCGCCGACTCGGCGGCTAGGGCCAGCCCGTCCCCGCCGGCGGCGATGCGCGTTGCGCCCAGCGCGCGATAGGAGCTCCGGGTCGAATGCTTGGGCCATGACACCCCGAATCCGCCGGGCATCACCACCAGCAGCCGCTGCCGGTAGGACAGCGACAGCTCGTAGCCCAGGAAGCGGGCGTAGGCGCGCGGCTTGCCCCATAGCTCGCCCACGGCGCCAAGGTCGTTGGGGTGGGCGATGATGGCGACGCGGATCGGCACACCGGCCTGCTTAGCCTGCGCCAGCAGCCCGTTGAGCTGGACCTGCTGGGACACCGGCACGCCGGCGGTCGACGTGACGAACAGCGACTGATAGACGAGGACATCGCTGCCGGGATCGCCGTCGGCGAAGGCGGCCCCCGGGCTCATCGCCGCCGAGAGGACGGCGGTCAGCGCCAGAACGAGCCCGGCGCACCGCGCGAGGGCCGCTGTGCTCATGCGGCGGCGCGTCGTGGTGTTGGCTCGGGAGATGCGGGTCACGGATGGAACACAGCCGAGCGGCCGGGACGTCGGCTCGGCGACACCCCATTCAAACACGCGGCCGCGCCCGGTCCCCCCGGTGGGCAAGCGCTGCCCCAGGCGGCGGCGCGCCGCGGCGATGATCAGGCGCCGGCCGTCAGGTCGGGCGAGGGGTCGGGGAACACCGGGCGCTCGGCGCCACCGTCGAGCTCGATGATCTTGCCCGTGATGTAAGCCGCCTGCGGCGAGGCCAGCCACAGCGCGGCGTTGGCCACGTCGTCGACGCCGGCGAGGCGGTGCAGCGGCGTGGCCTCCAGGATGTGCCGGCGGGTGGGCTCGTCAAGGGCGTCGTCGAGCGCCTCGGTCGAGACCACGCCGGGAGCCAGGCCGTTGACGCGGATGCGCGGCGCCAGCTCGGCGGCGAGCAGGCGGGTCATGTGGCTCATCGCCGCCTTCACCGTCCCGTAGGTGAGCAGGCCCCGGGCCACCAGCCGGTCCATCCGCGAGCTCACGTTGATCACCGACGCGTGGCCGCTCTGCAGCAGATGCGGGACTGCGCACTTGGTCAGCGCGAAGCTCGCCGCGACGTTGAAGTGAAACGCCTCGCTGAGCTGCTCCGGGGTGGTGTCGAGAAACGGCGTGGGGGCGGCGCCGCCGGCGTTGTTGGCCAGGACGTCGAGTCGCCCGAAGCGTGCCATCGTCTCAGCGACGAGCCGGTCGGGTACCGCCGGATCGGTCATGTCCGCGGGCACGGTGAGGACCTCACGGCCCGACGCGCGAAGGCCAGCGGCCAGAGCTTCGAGCTGCTCGCCGCTGCGCGCCGCCAGCACGAGGTCAGAGCCCGCGGCGGCGAATCTGCGCGCGATGGCGGCGCCGATGCCCCGCCCGGCACCGGTGATGAGCGTGACGGCTCCGCTGAGTGGTTGCTCGGCCATGCGCCAACTAATTTACCCCTCAACCATTTTGCGTGTCGTGACCTTGCTCGACGACGCCTCGGGCGCAGCGTAGGCTCCCGCGGGTCTGGCGTCTGCGGCCCCACCGCACGCGGGCGCTGCCCCAGGACCCACCCCACAGGAGCGACCGAGATGGGAACAGCCGACTCACCGGCGATCGGATTCGAAGCCGACATCAAGCCGTTGTTCCGCGAGAAGGATCGCGACGCG
>DASXCN010000501.1:0-6675 GCA_036491155.1 Solirubrobacteraceae bacterium
GTGAGCGTGGTCGACGCGGCCGCCCGGCGCACGCGCCTGAGCGAGAAGGTGGCTATCACCGGACGATGACGCTCCTGACCGGCTCCTCATCGGCGGAGATCGACGCCCCCATCGACCGGTGCTGGGCGGTGGTGGAGGACGTGGCCACGTCCCCGGAGTGGCAGAACGGACTGGACGAGGTGACGGTGGTGGAGCGCGACGACGCCGGCCGCGCCGTCGTGTGCGACATCGTCAACGACGCCAAGTTCACCAAGGTGCGCGCGCGTGTGCGCGTGGGATACGACCCGCCGCGCCGGCTGACGTTCACCCGCATCGCCTCCGACGACGTCGACGAGCTGGAGGCGTCGTGGGAGTTTGAGGAACTCGGCCCCGACCGCGCCAGGGCCACGTACTCGCTGGCCGTCGACCCCGGTCGCGTCGGCATGCTGGCCCGGCCATTGGAGCGCGCGCTGCGCCCGATCGTGGTGGGGCGGCGCGCCGAGGAGCTGGCCCGGGCGGTGGCCGCACGGGCCTAGGGCGCCTCGGTGTATCGCCGGGCGACGTCGGTCAGCAGCGTGATCATGGCTCGGGCCGCCGGGGCCACGCCAGGTCCCGACATCGTCGCCGCGGTCACGTGACGGACCGGGCTGGCCGGCGCGAGTGCCCGCACCACGATGCCGCGGTGCACGCGGGTGAGGGCCAGCCGCGGGATGAGCGCCACGCCCACGCCGGCCGCCACCAGGCCCTGCACGGTGTCGTAGTCGTCTGATTCGAAGGCGACGTCGGGCTCAAAGCCGGCGGCCAGGCATGAGCGGACCACGTGGCGGGCGCACGGGCTCTGCGCCGAGGTCTGGACCCATTGCTGGTCGCGCAGGTCGGCCAGGGTCAGGGCCGGCGTGGCGGCGAGGGGATGGTCCGCGGGTAGCGCGACGTCCATCGGGTCCTCGAGCAGCGCAACCGCGCCCAGCCCCGCGCCGGGGCGTTCGCGCCGCGACTGGATCCCCGGGAACTCGAACAGCAGCGCCAGGTCGAACTCGCCGGCGCGCAGGCGCGGGCCGATCTCCTCGGGCTCGCCCTCGGCGAGGGTGAGCGCCACGTCGGGGTGCGCGCGACGGAAGGCGGCCACGGCGAGCGGCATCAGCGTCGCCCCCGCCGACGGGAACGATGCCACCCGCAGGCGACCGGCGCGGACGCCGAGGACCGCCGCCAGCTCGGCCTCGGCGGCCTCGACCTGGGCGAAGATGGACTCGGCGTGGGTGACCAGCGTCGTGCCCGCAGCGGTGGGCCGAACCCCGCGGCGGTCGCGGATGACGAGCGCCGCCCCCGTCTCGGCCTCGAGCCGCGCGATCGACTGCGACACGGCCGACTGCGTGTAGGACAGCGCGTCGGCGGCGGCCGAGAACGACCCCCGGTTCACGACCTCGCACAGCACCTGGAGCCGTCCTAGGTTCAGCATTAGCAGATCTTATCCAGATCATGAACAACTTCATTGGCTCTGATACGGATGAGACTGCGACGCTGCGCCCAACTAAGACGGCAGAGAGTTGCCGACCCAGGGAGAGGGACGTCTGAGATGACACTGCACGCGATCGTTTCCTACGACGACACCGAGAACGACCGCGACGCGCTCATGCTGGGCGCGACCCTGCGCGACGCCGGGGCGCGGCTGACGCTCGCCTACGTGCGCCACTCGGTCCACCGCCGCCCCGACGACGAGGAGCTCTCCCACCACGACGCCCACGCGCTGCTGGAGCGCGGCGCCGGCCGCCTCGACGAGCCCGACCTGCCGCGCCGCGTCGTGATGCACGCCTCCACCGGCGAGGGCCTGGCCTCGCTGGCCGCCGCCGAGCACGCCGACGTCGTCGTCTTCGGCTCCGACTACCGCACACGCCGCGGGCACGTGGCCGTCGGCCGCTCCGCGCGGACGCTGCTGGAGGGCGGCCAGACCGCGGTCGCGATCGCGCCCGCCGACTATGCCGCGACCGGGGGCGAGATCGCCACCCTCGGGGTCCTGCGCGGGACCGCCGACGAGGCCGCCATCGAGACCGCCTTCTCCCTGGCCCAGCGTCTGGGCGCCACCGTGCTCGACCGCGATCGGGGCGTCGGCCTGCTGGTGGTGGGGTCGCGTCCCGAGGCCCGTGCGGGCCGCGTGATGATCAGCTCGCACGCGGCCAACGCGATCGAGGAGGCCACGTCGCCGGTGCTCGTCGTCGCGCGCGGGGTGCCGATGCTGTTCGAGTCGCTGGTCACCGCGTAGCGCCCTCGTCGACGCGGCGCGGGCGGTCGCTAGCGCCCGGCTATCGTGCGCCGCCGTGCGCACGCTCGTCGTCTCCGATCTGCATCTCGCCAATCGCTCCCGGCGCGACGTCCTGCGCCTGCCCAGCATGCAGCAGCGACTGCTGGCGGCGGTGGAGGACCTCGGCGCCGAGCGACTGGTCCTCCTCGGGGACACCATCGAGCTCGTGCACCGCCACCCCTACCGTTCCATGGCGGCAGCCGAGCCGGTGATGCGGGCGCTGGGGCGAGGCCTCGGGCCCGACCGTGAGGTGGTGGTTGTCCCGGGCAACCACGACGAGCCGCTGCTGCGTGCCTGGGCGCTGGCCCAGGGCGAGACGCTCCAGGCCTCCCACGCGATCCCCCCGACGGCCAGCCCGGCACTCGAGCGCCTGGTGTCGTGGCTGGGCGCGGCGCGGACGCGGGTCAGCTATCCGGGGGTGTGGCTGGGCGAGCGGACATGGGCGACGCACGGCCACTACCTGGACCATCACCTGCTTCCCGATTCCGCGTTCGGGCTCCGCCGGCCGGCATCGCACGACGTCCGGGCGGCGTCACCCATGGCCTATGAGCACCTGCATCGGGGCACCGCGCGCTCGCGCGAGTCGTTGCCGGCGCGGCTGGCGTCACGGCCGGTGGGCACCGTCCTGCAGTCCGGCGCGGAGGCAGCGCGCCTGCTGCCGCGCCTGTTGCTCAACGCGGGCATGGCGCCGGTGACCTCGCGCCTGCTTGACGTGCAGATGCGCCGGGCCGCCACCCCGGCGATGGCGCGGGTGGTCGAGCGGCTCGGCATCGACGCCGACTGGGTGCTGTTCGGCCACGTTCATCGGCGGGGCCCGATCGGCGACGAGCCCTGGCCCAATGGACACGAGCCCGCCCACCCCGCCCGCCCGCGGCTGATCAACACCGGCGCGTGGCTGTATGAGCCGCTGCTCGTCGACCGCGCCTCCCCGCCACACCCCTACTGGCCTGGCGGAGCGGTCCTGCTCGAGGATGGGCAGCCGCCACGCTGCCTGGGCCTGCTCGACGATGTCGACGCCGAGCAGCTCCGCGCTGCGACGGTCAGCACAGGATGAGGTGGCTGTCGCCGAACTCGTGCCACAGGTAGCCGCCGTCCAGCGCTGCCTGATAGCAGCGCTCGAGGAACGCCTCGCCGGCGAGCGCGGCCAGCATCTGCAGGTGTGAGGCCTCGGGCTCGTGCCAGCCGGTGATGAGCCCGTCCACCGCGTGCACCCCGCGGTCGGGGTCGATGACCAGGCTCGTCCAGCCGCCTCCGGCCCGGACGGTGCCCGTGGGATGGGCGACGGTCTCCAGCGCGCGGACCACGGTGGTCCCGACCGCGATCACGCGGCCGCCGGTGGCCCGGGTCATGTTGACCATCCGCGCCGTGAACTCCGGCACCTCGAACTCCTCGGGGAAGGGCGGCTCGTGGCGCTCAGGAGAGGAGACGCCCGTGTGCAGGACGATCGGTGCCACCGCGATGCCGCGCGTGGCCAGGTCGGAGAGGAGCCGGTGGGTGAAGGGGCGACCGGCGCTCGGCATCTCGGCGCTGCCCGGGATCCGCGCGTACACGTTCTGATAGGCCTCGAGCGGCCAGCGCTCCGGGACATACCCGTAGCGGATCGGCTGCCCGTAGAGGCGGAGCAGGTCAGGGATGACCCCGTCCCCACCCACCCCGTCCAAGCGGGCCAGCCATAGCCGGGAGCCTGAGGCGTAGGGGGCGACGAGGACCAGCTCCCCGAGATAGGCGGGGGGCGTGATCGCCTCGCCTGCGCGGCCGCGAGCCGGGTGGGCACCATCGGGGGAGCGCAGCTCCACCACTCGCCAGCGGTCGTCGAGCTCCGGAGCCCGGGTGGAGAAGTGCACGCGGACGGCGCTGCCGTCGGCGCGGGTGCCCGCGACGGCGGCGGGCAGGGTCTCCGAGACGTTGACCACCACCAGATCGCCGGGGTCCAGGAACTCGGGGAGCTCGGCGAAGGTGGCGTGGGCGATGCGGTCCTGCGCCGCGTCGGCCACCATCAGGCGCACGGCGTCGCGCGCGGCGCCCCGGGCCTCAGGCGGCTCGGTGGCCTCCAGCGTGCTGGGCAGCTCGAAGGCGAGGGCGGCGGCGGTCATGCCGCGCTCCCGTGGGCCAGCACCTCGCGGGCGCGGTAGCGGCCGCTGGGCAGCGTGGACTCGATCAGCTCAACCAGGCCGGGCACGCTCTCCTCCGGCGGTGGGCGGTCAGAGATGTCCTCGTCGGGGAACGCCTCCTGGTGCATCTGCGTGCGCATGTCGCCGGGGTCGACGGTGTAGACACGCAGTTGGGGCTGCTCGGCGGCGAGGATCGCCGTGAGCTGCTCGAGCGCGGCCTTGGAGGATCCGTACCCGCCCCACCCCTCGTAGGGCTCGACGGCGGCGTCGGAGGTGACATTGACCAGGCACGCGCCCGCCGGCATGACCGGCACCGCGAGCTGAGCCAGGGCCAGAGGCGCGAGGACGTTGACGTCATAGACCCGCTGCAGCGCATCCAGGGGATAACGGGTCAGCTCCGGCTGGGGGCTGGGGCCCAGAGTGGACGCGTTGTTGACGAGCAGGTCGATGTGCTCGCCGGCGGCGTCGATCAGAGCGCCACGATGCCAGTCGTCGGCGATGTCGCCGGGCAGGGCCCGGACGTGGGTGATGGCTTCGAGTTCGGTGGCGACGCGTTGGAGCTCGGGGGCGCCGCGGGCGTCGATGACGAGCCTGTAGCCGCGGTTCGCCAGCGCCCTGGCGAGCGCCAGCCCGAGGCCGCGGGAGGCTCCGGTGATGATGGCTGTGGACATGCCGTCGACGGTACGTCGACCGCGGTCCCGATTGGTAGAGGCAATTGGTCCTAGGTCTTCGGGCCGACGCCCCGCTGCGCCGCCAGCAGCGCCGCCTGGGTGCGGTCCGCAACACCGAGCTTGGCCAGGAGATGGCCGACGTGGGTCTTGACCGTCTTCTCGGCCACTCCGAGCTCCAGGGCGATGCGCTTGTTGGAATAGCCGACGGCGATGAACTCGAGGACCTCGCGCTCGCGCCGGGTCAGCTGCGCGATGGCGTCGTCGGCGGTCAGCGCGTTCATGGCGGCTCCCTGTCGTCCGGGTCCGCCGCCGCCCCCGCTCAGCGTGTGCAGCAGCCGCGCGGCGACCGTGGGGTCGATGAGCGCCTCGTCGGCGCAGGCGCTGCGCACCGCGCGGGCCAGCTCGGTGGGCTCCACGTCCTTGAGCAGGTAGCCGGCGGCGCCGGCCTGGAGCGCGGGCATGAGCCGCTCGTCGTCGAGAAAGCTCGTGAGCACGATCACCCGGGCGGGAGTGGAGCGCCGGTGCAGCTCGCGCATGGCGCCGATGCCGTCGAGCCCCGGCATGACGAGGTCCATGAGGATGACGTCGGGCTCCAGCTCGACGGCGCGCGCCACCGCCTGCTCGCCGTCGCCGGCCTCGCCGACGACCTCGATCCCATCCTGGAGTTCGAGGAAGGTGCGCAGTCCCTCGCGCACGACAGCGTGGTCGTCGACGATGAGGACCCGGATCGCGTCAGCGGCCATCGACGGGCACCTCCAGACTGACCGTGGTCCCCCTGCCGGCCTGCGCGTCGAAGGTCAGCGTCCCCCCCAGCTCGCGGGCACGCTCCTCCATCGAGGTGAGGCCGAGATGGCGCGAGCGCAGCTCAGGGTCGGTGGGATCAAAGCCGATGCCGTCGTCGGCGACCTCGACCATGAGGGTGTGGCGGTTGCTGCCGTGCAGGTGGACGGTGACGGTGTCGGCCTCGGCGTGGCGGACCGCGTTGTGCAGCGCCTCCTCGACGATGCGCAGGATCTCGCCGGCAGATGCAGGCTCCACGGCGGGCGGCTCGCCGTCGGCGTCGACGCGGACCTTCACCCCGTGCACGCGCTGGAGCATGGTGGCCTCCTTGCGCAGCACGCCCTCCAGGCCGTCGCGGGCAAGCTCGGCCGGGCGCAGCCCGAAGATCAGCGAGCGCAGCTCGGCCAGCGCCTCGCGGGCCAGCTCGCGGACACGCTCGAGCTGGGGGCGCGCCTCGTCGGCGCCCCGGTCGAGCAGCGTGGCGGCTGCCTCGGCGGCGAGGTTGAGGCTGAACAGCTTCTGGCTGACGACGTCGTGCAGCTCCAGCGACAGCCGGTTGCGCTCCGACAGCATCGAGAGCTCCCGGCTTTGCTCGTACAGGCGGGCGTTGGTGATGGCGATGGCGGCGTGCGAGGCCAGCAGCTCGATCAGCTGCCGGTCGTGCTCATCGAAGTTGGGCGCGGTCTCCTTCTCGGTGAGGTAGAAGGCGCCGATCACCCCCTCCTCCGGGGCGACGATCGGCACGCCCAGAAACGAGCGCATGTCCGGATGCGCCCGTGGCCACCAGCCGCGAAACCGGGGGTCGGCGTGGATGTCATCGGTGAGGTAGGCGCCGTCG
>DASXCN010000502.1:0-11238 GCA_036491155.1 Solirubrobacteraceae bacterium
GGGCGTCACCCGCTTGGTCCGCGCGCCGAGGTCGAGTCCGCGCCCGTCCGAAGCCAGCACGATCACGGCGCCGCTATCGGCGACCACGTGATCCCGCTTCGCCGGCGGCAGCTCGGGGTCCAGCAGCACGTAGGTGGCCCCTGCCTCGAGCACTCCCAGCAGCCCCGTGACCAGCTCAACCGACGGCGTCGCCGACACCGCGACCACGTCGCCCGCGTGTACCCCGGAGGCGGCCAGCCCGCGGGCGACCCGCGTGGCCCGGCGTTCGAGCTCGCGGTAGCTGATCGTGAGCTCGCCCGCCGTGACCGCCGGCGCCTCCGGATCTGACCGCGCCACCGCGTGCACCAGCTCGCCCACGGTGCCGGCGGGACGCTCGGTTTCGGTGGCGTTGTACTCCACCAGCACGCGGCGCCGGTCGGCGGCGGTGACGATCGACACACCCGACAAGCGCCGGCCCGGCTCGGTGGCCGCGGCCGTGGCCAGGCGAGTCCATTGATCGGCCAGCCTGGCCGCGGTGCGGGCCTCAAACAGATCGCGGTCGTAGATCAGCCGCCCGGAGATGTGACCCTCGGGACGCTCGTCGAGCTCGAGCTCCAGGTCGAGCTTGGTGGTGCCGACCGCCTCACCGATCTCCCCCTCCATCTGATGGATCGACCACGAAGGATCCGGCGTGGCCATTGCCGGCTCCAGCCCGATCATCGTCTGATAGATCGGATTGGCGCTCGAGTGCCCGCTGGGGCTCAGCTCCCGCACCAGGCGCTCGAACGGCACCAGATTGTCGAGCCCGTCCAGCAGCTCGTTGCGCACCCGCACCACCAGCTCGGCAAGCGAGGGATCGCCACTGAGATCGACGTTCAACACCAGCGGCGTCAGGCAGTAGCCGACGACCGCCTCGAATTCAGGCCGCTGCCGCAGGTCAGCGGGGGTGGCGAACACCACGCGGTCGCTGTCCGAGTAACGGCTGAGCAGTAGCGACCACACCGAGGCGAGCGCCTGGAACAGGGTCGCGCCGGCGCTCTGGCCCGCACGACGCAGGCGGTCCACGGTCGGTTCCGGCAACGACACCGGCACCACGCCTCCGCGGAAGCGCGCGGGCGCAGGGCGCAGACGATCGAATGGGAGGGTGGGCTCGCCGACCGGCTCCAGGTGCCGCCGCCAGTACTGCAGGCGCCGCTGGACGCGCGGCGACACGATCCAGTCCTGCTCCCAGCGCGCATAGTCGGCGTAGTCGGCGTACCTGGCGGCCGGCTCTGATGGCGACGAGGACCGGCCCGCGCGGGCGGCGTCGTAGCGCTCGACCAGCTCGGGCAGCACCACCCGGTAGACGCTGACGCCGTCGAAGACGATGTGGTGCATTGCCAGGTAGAGCCGGTGATGCTCGGCCGAGAACCGCACCAGCAGCGGGCGCAGCAGCGGACCGCGGCGTAGGTCATAGGGGATCCGGGAGACGTCGGCGACGATATCCACGGCCCGGCGCTCGGCCTCGGCGGGGTCAAGGCGCGAGAGGTCGAGCAGCGGCAGCGCGAAGTTCGACGGCGGGCGCACCACCTGGACCGCGTGGCCGTGGAGCGTGTCAAACGTGGTGTGCCACGCCTGATGGCGTCGCGCGATCTCGTTGAAGGCTCGCCGGAACGCGTCCACGTCGAACGCCCCGTCCTTACGGATCGAGATCGCCTCGTTGTAGCTGATCCGGTTCGGCGACAGGCGGCTCACGTACCACAGAGCCTCCTGCGCCACCGACAGCGGCGCGGCGACCAGCTCGGCGACCGTCGGCCGGCTCACGCAGCTTTGACGTTTAACTCGGTCAGTCCCCGCAGACCAAGATTCGGCCGCCATCGGATCTCCTCCCCCTCCACCAGGGACAGCCTCGGGAATCTCACCAGCAGGGACTCGAAGGCGAGCTGCCCCTCGATCCGCGCCAGCGGGGCGCCGAAGCAGAAGTGCGCGGCCCACCCGAACGCGAGATGGCGGTTGTCCTCCCGATCGAGCTCGAGCCGATCCGGCTCGGGAAAGCGCTCTGGGTCGCGGTTTCCGGCGCCCATGACCGCGATGACAGCGGCGCCCTCGGGTATCTCCTTGCCATCAAGCGCGGCTTCGGCGGGCGCCAACCGCGCCGTGTGCTGGCTCGGGCTCTCGTAGCGCAGCAGCTCCTCCACCGCGCTGGACATCAGCGCCGGCTCGGAGCGCAGGCGCTCCAACTGCTCGGGCTGACGCATCAGTGTCAGTAGGCCGTTGCCGATCAGGTTGGTGGTGGTCTCCTGCCCGCCGACCATGGTGACGATGACGTTGGCCACGATCTCCTCCTCGGTCAGCCGGTCTCCGTCGACCTCGGCGGTGGCCAGGGCGTTGATCAGCCCCTCGGTCGGCTCCGCCGCCTCCCGCATCACCGCCGCCCGGAAGTAGGCCACCATCTCCTCGACGCTGCGCAGCGTCTTGCGAGCCCGGCCGGGGTTGTGCTGGAAGTTCCCCAGCATCTCGGCGAAGTCCTGGGACCACGACTTCAGCAGCGCGTGATCGGCGGTCGGCACGCCCAGCATCTCGGCGGTCACGATCGCCGGCAGGGGGTTGGCGAGGCGGTCCATCACATCGAACCCGCCATCGGCGGGCAGGTCGGCGACGAGGCGGTCGGCGATCTGCCGGATGTGCTCGCGCAGCCGCGCCACGCGCCGTGGCGTGAACGCGGCCGCGGCCAAGCGCCGCACCCGGCCGTGAGCGGGCTGGTCCAGGAACAGCATCTGGCGCACCATCAGCGCCGCGATGGGGGTGAGCTGGCCCATGCCGAGCGCGGCCAGCCGGTCCGGCGACGGCGTCCGGGCGGCGTTGAATCGGTGCAGCACCGTGACGACATCCTCGTACCGGGTGACGACCCACGCATGCAGGTACGGATCCCAGTGCACCGGCGCCTCCTCGCGGAGCCGGCGATAGAGCGGGTACGGATTGGCCAGCACGTCGGGATCGAGCAGGTGATAGAGGCTGAGCGCCGGCGACGGCGCCGCCGCCGGCCTGGTGGCGTCACCGGTCATGCGACCACCGGATCGGGCACACGATTGGTCGCCATCTGCCGTTGCGCTTCGGCGCCGATCTCCCTCGGTGTCGGGTGGTCGAACAGGAACCGGAGGCTGATCTCGACGCCGAACATGTCCTCGAGCCGGACGATGAGCTGGGCGGCGAGCATGGAGTGGCCACCGAGGAGGAAGAAGTTCTCATCGGGGCTGACCTCCTCGACCTCGAGCAGCCGCGCCACCACGCTCCCGACGGCCGCCTCGATCTCTGTGGCCGGCGGCCCGGCGGAGGGCCGGGGGCCAGAATCGTCGCCCAGCGCCGGCAGCAGATCGCGGTCGAACTTGCCGTTCGGCGTGATCGGAAGCTCGGAGAGCCACACATAGCGCGAGGGGACCATGTAGTCGGGCAGGCGGTGCCCGAGGAACGCGTTGAGCTCCGCAGGGGTCGGCCGCGGTTCGGCCGCGGCCACCGCGTAGGCGATGAGCTGTCGCTCGGCGCCGGCAGCCTCGGTGCCGGTGGCCACGCTCGACGCGATCCGGGGATGCGAGTTCAGCGCCGCCGCGACCTCGGCCGGCTCGACTCGGAACCCGCGGATGCTCAGCTGCTCATCGAGACGGCCGAGGAACTCGATCTCGCCGTTGGGCCGGGCGCGGACGAGATCGCCGGTCCGGTAGCGACGGCCCCGCGCACCGGTGATGAAACGGGCCGCGGTCAGCTCGGGCTGATTGAGATAGCCGCGTGCCACCGCCACGCCGCCGATCACCAGCTCGCCGGGGGTGCCGGGGGTGACCGGGGCGAGATCGTCGTCGACGATCTCCGCCACGGTGCCGGAGATCGGACGCCCGATGGACGGTGCGCCCTCGCCGTCTGCCGACACGGGCCCGGAGGTGGCGACGACGGCGGTTTCGCTGAGCCCGTAGTTGTTGATCACCGGGAATCCGAGCCCCGGCGCCGGCCGCCGGGTCAACGCATCACCTCCGGTCAGCAGGTAGCGCAGGCGGGCCGTCGCCGGCCAGCGCAGCCCGATGACCGCCTCGGCGAGCGCGGTGGGCAGGAACGACACGGTGATGGCGTCGCTCACGAGCCAATCTCGCAGCGCCAGCGGATCTCGGCGCAGGCGCTCCGGCACGACGTGGATGGCGGCGCCTGTCGCCAGGGCGGGCCAGATCTCCCACACCGAGGCGTCGAAGCCCGGACTGGCGATCTGGGTGCAGCGGTCGGTGGCATCGAGCGCGAAGGCGGACCGATGCCACTGCACGAGGTTGGCCAGGCCGGCGTGCTCCACCATGACGCCCTTGGGGCGCCCGGTGGATCCCGACGTATAGACGACGTAGGCGAGGTCGGTCGGCCGCGGGGGCGGGGTCACGAGCTCGCCCGTGCCGGGGTCCCCCGGACTCGGTGCAGCGCCGGCGTCGGGCGCCAGGACGACGGGGCATCGCGGCTGCCCGTCCAGCCGGACGGCGGTCGCGGCGTCGGTGACCACGGCGGTCGCGCCCGAGTCCTCGAGCATCCAGCGGATTCGCTCGTCCGGGTAAGCGGGGTCGATGGCGACGTAGGCGGCGCCGGCACGCATGATGCCGAGCGCCGCGACGACGAGTGCGGGGGACCGCTCGAGGCACTGCCCGACGAGCTCCCCGGGCCTCACCCCCAGCTCGAACAGCCGCGCGGCCAAGGCGTCGGCTCGTGCCGAGAGCTCGGCGTAGGTGAGGACCTCGTTGGCCGCGCGAATCGCGATGCTGTCAGGCGCCCGCTCGACCCATTCGTTGATCGACGGCAGAACCGTCGCCGGCGTAGTCATTTCCGTCACCCCCGTCGTATGTTGTGTTGAGTCTGCGCGGCGCTGACGGAAACCATCCGCCCGCGTCCGCCCCCGCGACCGCCGCCGCGTATTCGCCAGTCAGGTCGATCCGATGGATCGACCACCCGGCTACGCGCACGGCGTGACTCCCATCCCTCCACACGTCGGCGGTGTCGATCGGGGACGTCAGTCCGGCGCCTGTCCCCTTCACGTATGCCTCTTTGTGGGTCCAGCAGTCAAACAGTGCCGCCAACCGTTCGGCCGGCGGCAGCGAGAGCAGATCGTGTTGCTCTGCTCTGGTGAAGAATCGCGCGGCGATGCCGCGCAGCTCGTCGACGGGACGGATCTCCTCCACGTCGACGCCGACGTCCATGTCCCAGCTGGTTGCGTACACGGCGAGCGCGCCGCTGCGGGCGGCGCTGAAGTGCAGGTCGCAGCCGGCGACCCGCGGCTTGCCCCCGGCATCGGTCACGATCGAAACCTCAGCGGCGGCGCACCCCAGCTCGCGAGCGAGCAGCCGGCGTCGCCAGCCCCGAGCTGTCTCGAACCGCGTCCGGTCACGAGTCCGGTGAAACCGGCACGCGTGGCGCTGCTCCTCGGCCGACAGGCAGGACGCGACGCTGTGGAGCGCCGGGCCCCGAAGGTCCAGCGGCGCCCACCACACCCCGACGCGCCGCGTGGGCCGCACGGCGAGATCGAGGATGGATGCGGTGGTCATGGAGCGTCGCGGTCGACTGGTTCCGCGCGGGACTTAGGTCCCGTTGCCATCCACGACTCTGCGACTGGGCGATCCTTCCCGAACCCTCCTGAACGTTACCGCTAAGTGAGCGCCGGCGCCGCAGGTAACGCGGACAGTGCGCGGTTTAGCTCGTCCTGCGAGAACTCCGGGTCCTCGAGCTGGCCGGCGAGGTAGGCGTCGTAGGCGCTGAGGTCGAAATGGCCGTGGCCGCATAGGCCAAACAGGATCACCCGCTCCTCGCCCGCCTCGCGCGCCGCCTCGGCCTCCTCGATGACGGCCCGGATGGCGTGGGCGGGCTCGGGCGCGGGGATGATGCCCTCGGTACGGGCGAAGCGCACCGCAGCGTCGAACGTCTCGTTCTGGCGGTAGGCCCGGGGCGCCACCATGCCGGCCTTGACCAGCGCGCACACCAGCGGCGCGTCGCCGTGATAGCGCAACCCGCCGGCGTGGACCGGCGGCGGAACGAAGTCGTGCCCCAGCGTGTACATGGGCATCAGCGGCGTCAGCCCCGCGGTGTCGCCAAAGTCGTAGGCGTAGATCCCGCGGGTGAGGGTGGGACAGGCGGCGGGCTCGGCGGCGACGAACCGGGTCCGGGCGCCGTCCCGGATCACCTGGCGCAGGAACGGGAAGGCGAGACCGCCGAAGTTCGAGCCGCCGCCGACGCAGCCGACCACGATGTCCGGGTACTCGCCGGCCATCTCCATCTGCGCGATCGCCTCCTGCCCGATGACCGTCTGATGCAGGAGCACGTGGTTGAGCACGGAGCCCAGCGAGTAGTTGGCCTCTGGGTTCTGCGCGGCGACCTCGACCGCCTCGGAGATGGCGATGCCCAGCGAGCCGGTGGTGTGCGCGCTCTGGGCGCGCCCGGCCTCGGTGAGGTCCGACGGCGAGCGGTGCACGGTGGCGCCCCAGGTCTCCATCATCGAGCGGCGATACGGCTTCTGGTCATAGCTGGACCCGACCATCCACACCTCGCACTCCAGCCCGAACATCTGAGAGGCGAAGGCCAGGGCTGACCCCCACTGACCCGCGCCCGTCTCCGTGGTCAGCTTCTTGATTCCGGCCTGGGCGTTCTCATAAGCCTGCGCCACCGCGGTGTTGGCCTTGTGCGATCCGGGCGGCGAGCCGCCCTCGTACTTGTAGTAGATGTGGGCAGGGGTGTCGAGCTCGCGCTCCAATCGCCGCGCCCGGAACAGCGGGGTCGGCCGCCACAGCTTGTAGGCCTCGCGCACCGGCTCGGGAATCTCGATCTCCGGCTCGGCGGAGACCTCCTGCAGGATGAGCGACATGGGGAAGATCGGCGAGAGGTCGTCCGGACCGGCCGGCTCCTTGGTCCCGGGATGCAAGGGAGGAGGAGCGCCGGGGGGCAGATCGGCCATCAGGTTGATCCAGTGCGTCGGGATGTCTCGCTCGCCCAGCGTGAACTTGACCTGTGCGTCGCCCATCTCCCTCTCCTTTGGCTCGCTGGTGCGGCGATTCTATGCGCGGGGCGACGCGGGGCCGTCGCCCTCTGGGTGATCCGACTCAGGCCAGCAAGTCAGCGGCCCTCTCCGTCGTTGTTCTCACATCAATCAACCAATCGGGGCACCGCGATTCCAGGCGAAAGCCTCGCGGTCGATTAAGCGGTGGATGAGAATGGACAATCACCCAACCGATCAGCACGCTGACCACCATCGTCGCCGTCGCGCGCGCGCTCGCGCGCTGCTGGGCGAGCTGACGGTCCCGTTGGGCGTGCTCACCATCGGCATCCTCGTTCTCATCTTCGACGGTCACGAGGTCTCCTGGCTGGCCGGCGTCATCGCCGGCGCAGGGGCCGGCGTCTGGCTGGCGCTCCTCCGCGGCGGCCGAGCGGGCCGCGGTGGCCGCAGCGGCGGCGGGGGCCGCAGCGCCTGGACCGCGCGCCGGCGTCCGAACGCCGAGTCGCGCGCCGAGCACCGGACTGCCGTCGCGCTCGCGCCCCTGGAGGCTTCGGGCTGGCGCTTCCTGCACGACGTCCGCGGCCTGGACACGACCTTTGACCACATCGCGATCGGTCACGGCGGCGTCATCGTGATGCAGAGCATGCGCCCGCACGGCGTCGTGAGCATCCGGGGCGAGGAGCCGATCCTGGAGCGCCCGACGCGCGAGGGCGTCCCGCCACGGCTCGAGCGGCTGCGTCCGCGTGCCCTCAGCGACGCGTCGTCCTTCCGCCACGACGTCGAACGTCTTACGAGCCGCCATCTTTGGGTGCAGGCAGTGGTGGTCATCTGGTCGGAGTTCCCCGCCGGTTGCGTGACCGACGGCCGCTGCGTCTTCATCCACGGGTCGCGCCTGGCCGCCTGGCTCGAGCGCCGCCCACACCAGCTCACCCCCGCCCAGACCGAGGACATCGCCAAGGTGGTGGCGGCCCTGGTGGAGTGCGGCGGCGAACTCCCGCTGCCGCTCGCGGTCTGACGCGCCGGGCGCCATCGCGCCCGCGCCTCCGTCAGGAAGGAGAGACGGCCGGAACGCTTGTCGCACCGGCCGCCATAAGTAAAGGCTTACCCCCTCACGGAGGCGTGACACTTCACTCGCCGGCCAGCCCCTTGGCCCGCAGTTCCTCGATCGCGGCCGGCGACTTCTCCAGGCCCTCCAGGCCCATGCCGTGCAGCACGGTGCCGGACTTGGAGAACTGGACCTCGCGGTAGTCGACGATCTCGATCAGATTCCCGCTGGGGTCGCGGATGCGCAGCGACCCCGAGGAGCGGACGTCCTCCCCGGCGGCGCGCAACTCCCTGCGCAGTGCCTCCTTGTCATCGACCACGAGGCCGACGTGGCGCCCGCCCTCGGGGTCGCCGATGCCGTCCGACACCTCGCTGAGGGCCACGAACTGGTCACCGAGGTCCAGCCAGGCCATCGTCGGTCGTCGGCCGCGCAGCTCGAAGGCAAACCACCGCGCCCACCACTCCAGCGCCTCGTCGAGGTCGCGCACCTCGAAGGCCACGTGGTTGATCCCGATCGCGCGGACGGCCATCGGCACACGATAATCGACGGTCGTGGTCGCTCAGCCGGCCCGCCGCCACCGCCCAAAGGAGTGCCGACCCGTGGATCTGTCCATCCCCGCCGACGTGACCGACCTGCTGGCGTCGATCGACGCGTTCATCGATCGCGAGCTGGTGCCCATCCAGGAGGCCAACCCGGACCTGTTTGACCACCGCCGGGAGTTCGCACGCACCGACGTCGAGCGCGGCGGGATCCCCACCGAGCGCTGGCGCGAGGTGCTGGCGCGCGCTCGGCGGCTGGCCATCGACGCCGGCTTCTACCAGTACCCGTTCCCCGCCGAGTTGGGCGGCAGCGACGGCTCCAATCTGGCCATGGCGCTCGTCCGCGAGCACCTCGCCCACCGCGGGCCGGGCCTGCACGCGGAGCTCTCCCATGAGGCGTCGGTGGTGGCCAACGAGCCACTGGTGCTCGTGCTGCAGGAGTACGGCACCCCCGAGCAGAAGCGCCGGTACCTGGATCCGCTGGTGGACGGGCGGATCGCGATCGCCTTCGCGCTCACCGAGCCCGGTCACGGCTCCGACGCCACCTGGCTCGAGACGCGCGCCCGGCGCGGCGAGGACGGACGGGGCTGGACCCTGGACGGGGTCAAGCGGTTCATCACGGGCATCGACGTCGCCAACGCGGTGCTGGTCTTCGCGCGGACCTCGGGTCAGGACGGCAAGGCGCAGGGGATCACGGCGTTCCTCGTCGACGTCGACGCTCCGGGGCTGCGCGTGCCCTACTACCACTGGTCGTTCAACATGCCCACCGATCACGGCGAGGTCACCCTCGACGGCGTCCAGGTCTCCGATGACGCGGTCATCGGGGAGGTCGACCGCGGGCTGGACTGCGCGCAGCTGTTCGTGCACGAGAACCGCATCCGCCAGGCCGCCTCGTCGCTGGGCGCCGCCCAGTTCTGCATCGACCGCAGCATCGCCTACACCCGCGAGCGGGTCATCTTCAACAAGCCGCTCGCGGACTACCAGGGGGTGCAGTGGCAGCTCGTCGAGCTCCAGACCGAGGCCGAGCTGGTCCGCAACACGCTCTACAAGACGGCGTGGGAGATGGACCAAGCCGGCGACGGCGCCTCCACCACCGCCAAAACGAGCGTCTCGGACAAGGTCTCGATGGTCAACTATCGCGCCAACCGCCTGGCTTGCGACGCCGCCGATCGCGCCATCCAGGTCCACGGGGGCCTGGGCTACATGCGCTCGCTGCCGTTCGAGTTCATCTACCGCCACCACCGCCGCTATCGCATCACCGAGGGCTCTGACGAGCTGCAGCTGCGGCGGATTGCCGGGCGCCTGTTCGGCTTCACGGGCGCGCGGCCGGCGTGACCGGGGATCGCCGCCCGGGCGCCCTCCGCGTTCAGCTGACGAGCTCCAGCCCCCGGTCGAGCATCGGCGCCAGCGTCTGGGCGGCGAGCTCGAGGCCCGGGTCCGGCTCGTCCTGGCGCCGGTTGCGCTTGGCCAGGACCGACATCGCCGCGCCGAGCTTGTAGTAGGAAAAGGCCGTGAACCACCCCAGGTCGGCGGGGGCCGCATCGAGGCCGGCCTCGTCCATGTACTCGGCCAGCAGGTCCTGCGCGGGCGGCATCGCGTCTGCCGCCGCCTGGTTGGCGGCGTCGCGCCCGGCCACGCGCTGCTGGACCGGGTCGGTGAACGCCATCAGCCACGCCAGGTCGGTGCGGGGATCTCCTACCGACCAGATCTCCCAGTCGATGATCGCGGCCGGCCGCTCGCCGTCGAACTGCATGTTGCCCAGGCGATAGTCGCCGTGCAGGATGCGGGCCCCGGCGGCCCCGAGCTCTGCCGGCACACCGGCCGCGAGCGCGTCGCGCAGGTCGGCCTCGTTGCCTCGCAGATCGTCGCCGGCGGTGGCGAACAGCGCCGCCCAGCGCTCGATCTCCTCCGCGAGGGTGAGCGCGCGGTCCTCGATTCCCACCGCGGCCGGTGCCACCGCCTGGAGCCGGGCCAACATCCGGGCCGCCGCGCGGGCACGCGCCTTGACCACCGCGGGCGCGGGTGGCGCGTCGCTCACATCCCACTTGGGCTCGTAGGCCTCGCCGGGCACGAACGCCATCACGAAGAAGGGCGGCGCTCCGTCGTCGGTGACCAGCACCTCGGGAACACAGACCCCTGACACCGGGTGCAGCGCGGCCAGCACCCGCGCCTGGCGCAGCACGTCGCGGTTGCGCACCGGCTCAAGACCCGGCGGCGCCACCTTGACCACCACCCGCCGGTCGGCGTCACCGTCTCCACCCGTCGCGCCGAGCGTCGTCGCGAAGGTGAGGCTGGAGATCCCGCCGGGCAGCCGCTCAAGCGGACCCACCTCGGCATCCGGCCAGCGGCGCCGGGCCGCGTCGCGCACCCGGGAGGGGAGCGCCACGAGCGCGCCCTCGGTCATGACGGCACGTCAGAGCGCCCGCGGGCGACGCTGCCGGTCACCGAGAGGAGGTTGAGCGTCATGCCCCCATCGATGACGAGCTCCTGCCCGGTGACGCTGCCGGCCGCCGGGGAGGCGAGGTAGGCGGCGGCGGCGGCGATCTCCGCGGGCGCCACCATGCGCCCGGTCGGGATCCGCTCCAGCCAGGCGTCGATGATCTCCTGCGGCATCGCCATGACCCCGGAGCTCGCCACCAGCCCGGGGAGGATGGCGTTGGCGGTGATCCCCAGCCCGGCGTTCTCGGCGGCCACGG
>DASXCN010000503.1:0-2933 GCA_036491155.1 Solirubrobacteraceae bacterium
CCGCCGTGCTGGGCCGCACCCCGGCCCAGCCAGTACTGCGAGAAGGAGCGCAGGGTCGGATCGGCGGGGGAGCGGACATGGACCATGTGCGCCCACGCCAGGCCGATCACCCCGGTCGTACCCGGCCGACGGGCGAGGACGACCGCCTGGCCGGTCGCCGCCAGCGCCGGGCTGAAGGCCGCCGGCGCGATGCCGTTGGCCACGGCGGCTAGTCCAGGCGGGGGGTTGCGGGTGCCGTACATCAGCACCACGTCGCCGACCGACAGCGCCTGGAGGAGCTGATCGTCGGTGAGCTGCGCGCCGTTGCGGTTGATGGGGGACGGGCGATGCGGCCCGCTGGTGGGGGGCTCAGAGTCATAGTTGGGACGCGCCTGACCGGGCGTTAGGCGGGCGTTGCCCTGGTCAGGGAAGGCGACGCCCGGGCCGCTGGCCGCCCCCGACACGCCGGGAGAGTCATGACCGGCCAGCAGCCCGCCCGAGAGCAGGGCGATGACCCCGATGGCCACGCCGAGCGCGGCGACGACGATGAGCAGGCGCTCGATCAGGCGGGGCATGAAACGGCTCTGGGGTCTCGGCGCGGGTTACTCCGCCGAGCGCACCGGGCGCCGGCGGCGGTCTCCGTCAGCCGGGGCAGCGCCGGCCGCGGCGGCGAGCTCCTCGATCGAGGCGTGCAGCTCGTCGGCCAACGCCTCTAGGTCGGGCATGGCGTCGTAGTCGGCGTTGAGGCCGAAGTTGAGCTGCCCGTTGTAGCTCATGATCGCGATGCCCAGCGCCTGGTTCTCGGCCAGCGGGACCATCGGGAACATCGCGTCGAGCTCCCGGCCCAGCATGTAGAGGGGGAACTGGGGCCCGGGCACGTTGGTGACGACGAGGTTGAACAGACGCTGGCGTGCCTGCAGGCGCGCCGCCTGGGCCATGATCGTCGGCGGCGCGAAGCCCGAGAGCTCGGTCAGCACCTGGGCGCCCACGGCCTGTCCCGAATCCTTGATTCCGTCCATGTCGCGGCTGATCGTCAGCAGCCGCTGGACTGGATCGGTGACGCCGATGGGCAGGGGCGCCCACATGGCCGCCACACGGTTTCCGAGCGCGCCGCGCTCGATGTCGGCGCGGACGGAGATCGGCACCATCGCGCGGAGCACCAGCTCGTCGGTGGCCTCGCCGCGCATGCGCAGGTACCGGCCCAGGGCGCCGGTCACGACCGCCAGGACCACGTCGTTGACCGTGCCGCCCAGCGCGTTCTTGATCGCCTTGAATTCCTGCAGGTCGCCGCGCACCCAGGTGAAGCGCCGATGCGGCCCGATGCGCACGTTCAGGGGGCTGGGCGGCGCCGCCTGCAGGCCCGCCCGGGCCACGGCGCTCACCCCGCCCAGCGCGCGCCCGAAGCGCGCAGCCACGTGGCGCGGGCCCCGCAGGGTGGCCCTGACTCCGCGGACGATCTCGGCCGGGACCGTGGTGCGCTCCAGCAGCGCGTCGGCCAGGAGCTGGGCCCCGCTGGGTAAGGGCCGCGGGGCCCACTCGTGGTCGGGTGGGGCCACCGGCATCGGGTCTGGGGAGGTGTCGAAGAGGACGGTGAAGATGTCGACGCCCGAGACCCCGTCGACGAGGGCGTGGTGGGTCTTGGAGAGCATCGCGAAGCGGTCGTCGGAGAGTCCCTCGACCAACCAGATCTCCCACAACGGGCGCGACCGGTCCAGCGCCTGGGAGAACACCCGCCCGGCCAGGCGCTTGAGCTGCGCCTCGCCGCCGGGATTGGGCAACGCGGTGTGGCGGACGTGGAAGGCGATGTTGAAATGTGGGTCGTCCACCCACACCGGGCGGCCCTGGTTGAAGGGCACGAAGGCCAAGCGCTGGCGGTAGCGCGGGACGAGGTGCAGGCGGCTGGAGATCTGCTCCGCCAGTTCGTCATACGTCGGCGCCTCGCCGTCGAAGACCATGCACCCGGCGACGTGCATATGCGCGGCGTCGCGCTCGAGGTGCAGGAAGGAGCTGTCGAGCCCGGTCAGGCGGTCTGGATTAGCCACGACGGTGATTTTGACACGAGGAGTGGGTGTTCTGACACGGGGACTGGGTGTGACGATGCTCACACAAATTGGTTCAAGGTCCTGCGAGCCTCGCCGACTTCCCAAACGACCTGCCGAATCGTCTCTGCCCGGTGCGGAGATGAGCGGGGGACCCACCGCCGGATGGCCGTACCGCACCGGCACGGGGCGAATCGTTCGCCTGGCGCACTCAGCCGCGACCGTAGCGACCTCTGAAGAAACGTTGCCTCACCGCCGCGTTTCGGACTGGCCGCGAGCCCGACAGCTAACCCCCCGCAGGCGTCCGTCGAACCCAAGGAGGTCCTCATCTTGAGGTCCAGTTTCACGCTGCGCCGGATGCGCTCAGTACATGTGATCATTGCTACAACGATGCTGGCTGTGCCGGCGTCGGCGTTCGCCTTCAGCGGCGTGACGTCAGGCTCCGCGCAGTCAGACCAGAATCCAGTCCAGACACCCATCAAGCTACAGGCCAGTCCCCGCCACGTGCAGTTCGGACGGGCCGTGACCGTCAGCGGCACCGCCGCGGCGACTGACGCGGGCAAGCGCGTCGTGCTCCAGATGGTCGGCCACGACGAGTCGTCGTGGCGCTCGGTGGGCGCGGCCACAGTCGGCTCTGCGGGCACGTTCCGGACGCGCGTCACGCCGCGCCGCTCGGGGCACCTGCGGGCCGTCGAACAGACACCGGCCGCTGCGGCGGCTCCGGTCGCGGCAAACCGTGCCGCCGCGGTCGCGCCGGCGCGGACGCCCGCCCCCAGCGCCCAGCCGACGGTGACCGTGGGCGCCCGGTTCACGCCGGCCCGCCACGCGTCGGCCGTGCGCAGCACCGGGCCCGTCCAGTTGCGCGGCAAGCTGCTGCCGGCGCTCCGGGGCCGCCGGGTGCGCGTGGAGGGCCGC
>DASXCN010000504.1:0-11953 GCA_036491155.1 Solirubrobacteraceae bacterium
GAGCTCACGGCCGGCGTCGGTGAGCGCGACGCGACGGCTCGTGCGCACAAAGAGGCTGACCCCGAGCTCACGCTCCAGCGCCACGATGCGACGGCTGAGCGTCGACGGCGTCACGCCCAGCCGGGCGGCGGCGCGCCCGAAGTGCAGCTCGTCGACGAGCACGCCGACCGATCGGAGCTCACGCAGTTCGATCACCCGCCGCCAGTACATCATTGCGCCACACGCAACGCAAGCTTCCGCAGAGCCGACTTGATCGCCGGACCGGCGGCGGATTAGCTACGCGGATGACCACAATCGCCATCGTCGGGTCCGGGGTCTCGGGCCTGCACCTGAGCTTGTTCCTGCAGCAGCACGACGTGCCGGTCACGCTCTACAGCGACAAGACCGCCGAGGAGATCGCGTCGGGCCGGCTGCTCAACACCGTCGCCCACCACCATCACACGCTCGAACGCGAGCGCGCGCTTGGTGTCCATCACTGGGACGCGAGCGAGTACGGCTACGTCTGCCACCAGCATGCGGTTCACGGCACTCCCGAGCCGATGCGCTGGCGCGGCGACTTCGTGCACCCATCCTCGGTCATCGACTATCGCCTGTACCTGCCGCGACTGCTCGACGACTATCAGGACCGCGGCGGCGACCTCGTCATCGGGCCGATCGACCCTGAGCTGGTCGAGCGCCTGGGCGACGAGCACGACCTCGTCGTGGTGGCCGCCGGTCGCGGCATGGGCGCCATGTTCGCCCCGCTGCCCGAGAAGTGCCCCTACGACAAGCCCCAGCGCCGCCTCTCGGCCGGGATCTATCACGGGGTGCGCTACACGGAGCCCAAGGGCGTCGGTGTCCACCTTTCGCTCGGGCACGGCGAACTGCTGGAGCTGCCGATCACCTCGCGCGAGGGCTTCGCCACCGCGCTGCTGTTCGAGAACATCCCCGGCGGCGACCTTGAGGTGTTGGCCGACCTCGACTACGACGCGGATCCGCGCGCCCACGACGAGACCGTGCTGCGCCAACTCGAGGCGCACTATCCGATGTGCTTCGAGCGCGTCGACACCGCCGAGTTCCGCCTCCAGGGGCCGGCCGATCTGCTGCAGGGCGCGCTCACGCCGGTGGTGCGCGAGGATTTCGTCCGCCTGCAGAGCGGGACCTTCGCCCTGGCCATGGGCGACGCCCACTGCGTCGTGGACCCGGTCAACGGCCAGGGCGCCAACTCGGCCTCCTACTCGGCGTGGGTGATCGGGCATGCGATCCTCGACGACCTCGCCTTCGATGAGCAGTTCTGCCGCCGCGTCGCCCGCGAGCGCCAGGCCTTCGTCCACGGCGTCTCGGATTGGACCAACATGATCCTCAACCCCGAGCCCCACGTCATCGGCCTGCTCATGACCATGGCGCAGGACAAGTCCGTCTGCGACGCATACACCCAGAATTTCAACCATCCCGACCGCCAATGGGATACCGTCGCCACGCCTGAGCGCTCCGCCGCGTTCATCGCTCGCCACAGCGCGGGCCAGACCGCGGTCGTCGCCTAGCACGCCAGATCCCGATCTGAGAGGTCCCCACCCCCATGCACAAGCTCGTCGTCCTGTATCCGCCGCCCGCCGACAAGGACAAGTTCCGCGCCTACTACGTCGATAAGCACCTCCCGCTGGCCGCCGGCCTCCCAGGGCTGCGCGCCTACCGCTACGCCTTCAACCTCGAGGCGCCGGCGGGTGACAGCCCGTACTGGTGCATCTTCGAGGCCGACTTCGACGATGTCGCCGCGATGGGGGCGGCGATGCAGTCAGAGCACGGGGCGAAGGTCGCCGCCGACGTGGGCAACTACGCTGACCAGCCGCCCACGATGATCCACTACGAGGTCACCGACGGCGCCTGACTACTCGTCATAACGCCGCGCTAGGATCGGCGGCGTGCCCGCCCTCGCCGACCTCCCCCTCCTTGCCTCGGGCAAGGTCCGGGAGATATACGACCTGGGCGACGAGCTGTTGATCGTCGCCTCAGATCGGATCTCCACCTACGACGTCGTCCATCCCACGCCGATCCCCGACAAGGGGAGCGTGCTCACCGGCCTCTCGACCTTCTGGTTCGAGCGCACGGCCGACATCGTGCCCAATCACGTGATCTCGGTCACCGACGGCGTGCCCGACGAGGCGCGCGGCCGGGGCATGGTGGTGCGCAAGCTCAAGATGCTCTCGGTGGAGTGCGTCGTGCGGGGCTACATCACCGGGTCCGGGTGGAAGGACTACCAGGCCACCGGCAAGGTCTCGGGCCACACCCTGCCCGAGGGCCTCCAGGAGTCCGAGCGCCTGCCCGACCCGCTCTTCACCCCCTCCACCAAGGCCGAGGTCGGCCACGACGAGGCCATCGACTTCGAGGGCGCGGTGACGCTCATCGGCGACCGGGCACTGGCTGAGCGGGTCCGCGACGTGTCGATCGCGCTCTACGAGTTCTGCGCTGAGCACGCCCGCGCCAACGGGATCATCCTCGCCGACACCAAGTTCGAGCTCGGCCTCGACGCCGACGGCGAGCTCACCATCGGCGACGAGATCTGCACCCCGGACTCCTCTCGCTTCTGGCCTGCTGACCAGTACCAGCCGGGCCGCGGCCAGCCGAGCTTTGACAAGCAGTACGTCCGCGACTGGGCGTCCGGGACGGGCTGGGATCGCAACCCGCCCGCGCCCCCGATCCCCGACGATGTCGTCGCGCGCACGCGCGAGAAGTACGTCGAGGCCTACGAGCGGATCACCGGCGAGCCGTTCGGCGCCTGGGTCGATCGCACCAGGGCCTAGTGCGCGGCGCGCCAGGACACCACGCCCGGGGGACCCACTGATGATGCGGGCCCGGGTCCTGGTCAAGCCCAAGGCTGGCATCCTCGATCCCCAGGGCCAGGCGGTGGAGCGCGCGCTGCCCGCGCTCGGCTTCACCGGTGTGCGCAACGTCCACGTCGGGCGGCTCATCGAGCTCGACGTCGAGGATCCGGCGCGGTTGCCCGAGATGTGCCAGCGGCTGCTCACCAACCCGCTCATCGAGGACTACGAGATCGTCGAGGCCGACGCGCCGGCCGGCTCCAACGGCGGCGGGGCGGGGGCCACGGCACGGTGAAGTTCGGGGTCGTCCGCTTCCCCGGTTCCTGCGACGAGGTGGACGCGCTGCACGCCTGCCGGCGGGTGGGGGAGGCCGTGCTCCTGTGGCACGGCGACCGCGACCTGCAGGGCGTCGACGCCGTGGTGGTCCCCGGCGGCTTCTCCTACGGCGACTACCTGCGCGTGGGCGCCATCGCGCGCTTTGCCCCGGTCATGGAGGAGGTGGCCGAGTTCGCCGCCGCCGGCGGCCTCGTGCTGGGGATCTGCAACGGCTTTCAGGTGCTGTGCGAGGCAGGCCTGCTGCCCGGCGCCCTGCTGCCCAACACCTCGCTGCGCTTCATCTTCCGCCAGGTCGAGCTGGAGGTTGTTACCACCGACTCGCCCTTCACCGGCGCCTGCGCGCTCAGCCAGCGGCTGTCGATCCCGATCAAGCACACCACCGGGCGCTACTACGCGCCCGACGATCAGCTGTCGCGGATGGAGGGGTCCGGGCAGGTGCTGCTGCGCTACGCGCCCGGCGAGAACCCCAACGGCTCGGTCAACGACATCGCCGGCGTCTGCAACGAGCAGCGCAACGTGTTCGGGCTGATGCCCCACCCCGAGCACGCGGTAGACCCACTCACCGGGCCCACCGGCGGGCTGGCCATCTTCGAGTCCATGCGCGCCCACGTCACCGACGGCGCCGCGCTGGTGTGAGCGAACTCCGCCTTCGCTGACGTGACCCCGAGCGCCGCCCCCGCCACCTACCGCGAGCTGGGCCTGACCGACGGCGAGTACGAGCTCATCGTCGCCGGCCTCGGTCGCGAGCCCGCCGTCACCGAGCTGGCGATGCTCTCGCTGATGTGGTCTGAGCACTGCGCCTACAAGCACTCCAAGAAGCTGCTGCGCCGGTTGCCGACGGAGGGGCCGGCCGTCCTGATGGGGCCCGGGGAGAACGCGGGCGTCGTCGACGTCGGCGGGGGCCTGGGCATCGCCTTCAAGGTCGAGTCCCACAATCATCCCAGCGCCGTGGAGCCCTTCCAGGGCGCGGCCACCGGGGTCGGCGGCATCCTCCGCGACGTGTTCGCGGTGGGCGCGCGCCCCATCGCCGTGCTGGACTCGCTCCGCTTCGGCGAGCCGGCGGACTCCGAGCGCTCGCGCTACCTTCTCGACCGTGCCGTCGGGGGGATCGGGCACTACGGCAACTCGATCGGCGTGCCCACAGTCGGCGGCGAGATCTACTTCGAGGCCTCCTATGAGCAGAACTGCCTGATCAACGCCATGTGCCTGGGCCTCGCGCCCCATGAGCGGCTCATCCGCTCCGCCGCGGCGGGACCGGGCAACGTGCTCGTCCTGCTGGGCGCGCTGACCGGCCGCGACGGGATCGGCGGCGCCTCGGTGCTGGCCTCGGCCGAGTTGGGCGAGGGCGACGAGGCCAAGCGCCCGTCGGTGCAGATCGGAGACCCGTTCGCCGAGAAGAAGTTGCTCGAGTGCTGCCTGGAGCTGCTGGACTCAGAGCTGCTGGTGTCCTTGCAGGACCTCGGCGCCGCCGGCCTGACCTCGTCCTCGTCGGAGATGGCGGCCAAGGGCGGCGTCGGCCTGGACATCGACTGTGCGCTCGTCCCGTTGCGCGAGCCGGACATGGAGCCCTTCGAAATCATGGTCTCCGAGTCGCAGGAGCGCATGCTGTGCGTGGTCGAGCCCGATCAGCTCGATGCCGTGGTGGCGGTGTGTGAGCACTGGGAGACGCTGGCCACGCCGATCGGGACGGTGACCGACTCCGATCGCCTGCGGGTGCGCTCGGGCGACGAGGTGGTGGCCGACCTGCCGGTGAGCATCCTCGTGGACGACTGCCCTCTGTATGACCTGACGCCCGCGCCCCCGACCCAGCCGCTCTATCCCGCCCCGGCGGCGAGCCTGACCGTCGAGTCCGGGCCCGAGGAGACGCTGCTGGCCCTGCTGGCCTCGGCCAACATCGCCTCACGCCGGCCCGTGTTCGAGCAGTACGACCCGGTGGTCCAGTCGCGCACGGTCCGCCGGCCCGACGACGCCGACGCCGCGGTGCTGGTCCTTCCCACCGGCGAAGCGATCGCCGTGTCCATCGACGGCAACGGCCGCCGCGTCGCCTGCGACCCGCGCGCGGGCGCCATCGAGGCCGTCTTCGAGTGCGCCGCCAACCTCGCCTGCGTCGGCGCGACCCCGCTCGGGCTCACCAACTGCCTGAACTTCGGCAACCCGGAGAAGCCACATGTGGCCTGGCAGCTGGTCGAGGCGGTGGAGGGCATTCGCACCGCGTGCCTCGCCCTGGAGGTGCCGGTGGTGGGCGGCAACGTCTCGCTCTACAACGAGGCGCCGGGCGGGCCGATCTTCCCCACGCCGGTGATCGGGATGGTGGGCCGACTGCCCGACCCGTCGCGCGCGGGCCGTCTGGCCTTCGCGCGCGAGGGCGACGCGATCGCGCTGGTGGGCGACTTCGCCGGCGCCGACCGCGCCGGCTCGGAGCTGGCCAAGCTGCGTGGCGACCCCGTGTCCGGCCCGCTGCCGGCGCTGGACGAGCAGACCGTCCGGGCCGCGCACCAGACGGTGCGCGCCATGGTCAACACCGGAGCGGCGCGCAGCGCCCATGACATCGCCGAGGGCGGGCTCGCGGTCGCGCTCGCCGAGTGCTGCATCGCGGGGGGCGTCGGTGCCAACGTGGCGTTGGGCCCGGGTCTGGATCCGTTTGCCGAGGCGCCCGGGCGGGCGTTCATCGTCTCGGGGTCCGAGGAGGCCTTGCGGGGGCTGCCGATTCTCGGCGTCGTCGGCGGGACGGCGCTGACGCTGGAGGGCATCCTCGACGTCGAGGTCTCGCGGCTTTCGCAGGCGCGCAGCGAGGGCCTGGCCCGCTTCATCTGACGCCCCGGAGTCCACTGCTAGCCTTCACAACTGTCCGGCCGAGCCTTCCGCCATGCTAGGTCCGTGACCTGTCTCGTGAACGACCACCGCGACGGACCCCGCGATGAATGCGGCGTCTTCGGGATCTACGCGCCCGGCCATGACGTCGCCCGTTTGTCGTACTTTGCCCTCTTCGCGCTCCAGCATCGCGGCCAGGAGTCGGCGGGCATCGCCACCGCGGCACAGGGCGGCAACATCATGGGCATCCGTGACCAGGGGCTCGTCTCTCAGGTCTTTGACGAGAACATGCTCCGCTCGCTGGTGGGCGACATGGCCATCGGCCACGTCCGCTACTCCACCACCGGCTCCTCGGAGTGGGA
Source organism: Solirubrobacteraceae bacterium (assembly GCA_036491155.1). GTDB lineage: Bacteria > Actinomycetota > Thermoleophilia > Solirubrobacterales > Solirubrobacteraceae > Palsa-465. The sequence goes on from DASXCN010000504.1 coordinate 6,308, forward strand.
GAACGCCCAGCCGATCGTCCGCGACGACCGCCGCACCCTGGCGCTGGCCCACAACGGCAACCTCATCAATGCCGTCGAGCTGCACTCCGAGCTGCGCGGCCGCGACGTCCCCTTCCAGTCCACCTCGGACTCCGAGATCATCGCCGCGCTGCTTGCCACCCACCCGTCGCAGGGCATCGACGACGCGCTCACCGACGTCCTGCCCCGGCTGAGCGGCGCCTTCTCCACGGTGGTGATGACCGAGGACGCGGTCATCGCCTTCCGCGACCCCCAAGGGCTGCGGCCCTTGTGCATCGGCCGCATCGACCCGGCGCCCGACTCCGGGGACCCGCCCGCGTGGTGCGTGGCATCAGAGTCCTGCGCGCTTGACCTCATCGGCGCCACGCTGGTACGCGAGGTCCTCCCCGGCGAGGCGGTCACCCTCAGCGCCGAGGGGCTGCGCTCGCGCCAGGTCGTCCATTCGGAGCGCCGCGCCTTCTGCGTCTTTGAGTACATCTACTTCGCCCGCCCGGACTCTCGCATGGGCGGCACCGTGCTTCAGGTCGCCCGCGCGCGGATGGGGGAGAACCTGTGGCGCGAGGCGCCCGTCGACGCCGACGTGGTCATCCCCGTGCCGGACTCGGGCAACGCCGCGGCCCGCGGGCTGGCGCGCGCGTCCGGACTGCCCACCGACGACGGCTTCATCAAGAATCGTTACGTGGCGCGGACCTTCATCCAGCCCGGTCAGGAACTGCGCCGCCAGGGCGTGCGCATGAAGTTCAACCCGGTCCCCGAGGTGGTGGCGGGCAAGCGGCTCATCGTCGTCGACGACTCGATCGTGCGCGGCACCACCGACCGCCAGATCGTGCAGATGCTGCGCGACGCCGGCGCCGCCGAGGTCCACCTGCGCATCTCCGCCCCGCCCATCAAGCACCCCTGCCACTACGGGATCGACATGTCCACGCGCGAGGAGATGATCGCCCACGGCCGCACCGTGGACGAGATCGCCGCCGAGCTGGGCGCGGATTCGCTGCACTATCTCTCGCTTCAGGGCGTCTACGACGCCATCGGCGGCTCACGCGCTGAACACTGCGACGCGTGCTTCAGCGGCGACTACCCGCTGGCCGGGACCGAGGCCGCGCACGGCAAGTACGCGCTGGAGCACGAGCTCCCGCTCGCGCGCGTGTAGCCGTTCGCGCCCCCCGCCCCCGCCCGCCTGGGTCCGCCCGGGGGCGGCGGTATCGTCGGCCGCCCTATGGATCCACGTGGTGCCCTGCAGGAGGTCTTCGGTTTCGACGGCTTTCGCCCCGGACAGGCCGAGGCGGTCGACGCCGCGCTGAGCCACCGCGATGCCCTGGTGGTGATGCCCACCGGATCGGGCAAGTCGTTGTGTTATCAGCTCCCGGCGCTCATGCGGTCAGACCTCACGATCGTCGTCTCGCCGCTGGTGGCGCTCATGCGTGACCAGGCCTGGGCCGTGCACCGCATCGCCCCCGGCTCGGTGACGATGATCAACTCCCAGCGCAGCCACAACGCCAACGCCGAGGCGATGGCCCGCGTGCGGCGCGGCGAGGTCCGCCTGCTCTACGTCGCGCCTGAGCGCTTCGCCTCGCCCGCCTTCGCCCGGACGCTCGCCTCGGTCGAGGTGGGCCTGTTCGTCGTCGACGAGGCCCATTGCGTGTCTGAGTGGGGTCATGATTTTCGCCCCGACTACTTCAGGCTCGCCGCCATCGCATCAAGCGTTGGGGCCCGGTCGGTGATGGCGCTCACCGCGACCGCCACGCCGCGCGTGGCCACCGACATCGCCGGCCGGCTGAAGCTGCGCGATCCCCTGCGCGTCGCCACCGGCTTCGACCGCCCGAACCTCAGCTTCGCGGTCGTGCGCTGCGGCGGCGCTCGCGACAAGGAGCAGCGCCTGGTCGCGTCTCTGTCGGACGCCGCGGCGCGGCCGGCCATCGTCTACGCCGGCACGCGCGCCGCCACCGAGAAGCTGGCCCGGATCCTGGCCGGGGCGCTGGACTGCGGGGTGGTCGCCTATCACGCGGGCATGCGACCCGAGCAGCGCGGCAACGCCCAGGAGCAGTTCATGAGCGGCCGGGCCGACGTGATCGTCGCCACCAACGCCTTCGGCATGGGCATCGACAAGGCCGACGTGCGCACCGTGTGTCATGCCGCGGTGCCCAGCTCGCTGGAGGCCTACTACCAGGAGGCGGGCCGCGCCGGACGCGACGGCGCGCCCGCACGCTGCCTGCTCTTCGCCGAGTCGCGCGACAAGGGGCTGCACGTCTTCTTCATCCAGCGTTCGCGCCTGACCGCGGAGGCGTTTGACCGGGTGGGGGAGAAGCTCACCTGGGCCGGGTGCGACGGGCGCTATGACCTGCCCGTCTCCGAGCTGGCCGGGATGCTGGGCGACCGGGGCGCTCCTGACGGCGAGGCGGTGCGTGCCGTGCTGGGACAGCTGGCCCGGGCGGGTGTGCTCACCCCCGCGCCGGCGCCGCCCGATCGCGCCGTGGGTCAGATCACCGGCGGTTGGGACCGTCACGCGGCGGCGCTGTGCTCCGCCTCGGCGCGCGAGGCCGAGCGGGTGCGCTGGAGCCAGTACCGCGCGGTGTGGGGCTATGTCGAAGGCGACGGTTGCCGGCGCCGGGCACTGCTTGACCACTTCGGGGACGGGGCGGCGGGCGCGCCGCTGGAGGGGGTCCCGTGCTGCGACGTGTGCGCCGCCGATCTGGTCCCGGCGCCGCAGGCGATGCCGCGCGCGGCCGCAGGCGCCGGCGAGCCGTCCGGCCACGCGCCCGGGAACCTCGACGAGGCGATCCTCGGCGTGGTGGGCTCCGCGCAGCCCCCGGTGGGGCGGACCCGCGCGGTGGAGATCCTGCGCGGCGGGCGCTCCAAGGTGGTGGTACAGCACGCCTATGACGGCTTGGCCGCGTACGGCAGCTTCGCGCACCTGCGCTCCGACGAGGTGCTTGAGCGCGTCGATGAGCTCCTGCGCGAGGGGACGCTGCGTTCCACGGGCGGGCGCTTCCCCAAGCTGGCTGCGGCATGAACGTCGGCGTTCTGGCGTCCGGCACCGGCTCAAACCTCCAGGCACTGATCGACCGGGCCCATGGCCGCGACGGCGTCGTCCTGCGCGCCGTGGCCTCGGACAAGCCGGGGGCGCCGGCTCTCGATCGTGCGCGCGCCGCCGGGATCGACGCCCGGGTGTTCACCGGGTTTGTGGATCGCGCCGCGCGTGACGCGGCCATCCTGGACTGGCTGCGCGAGCGCGACGTGGAGCTGGTGGTGCTGGCCGGCTACATGCAGCTGCTCGGCCCGGCCTTCCTCGATGAGTTCCCGCAACGCGTCATCAACGTTCACCCGGCGCTGCTCCCCGCCTTCCCGGGGCTGGAGGCGGTGCAGCAGGCACTCGAGCACGGGGTCAATGTCTTCGGGGTGACCGTGCACTTCGTCGACGCCGGGATGGACACCGGACCCATCATCTTCCAGCGGGCGATCGAGCTGCCCGAGGCGGTGGCCGCCGGCGCCGTGCTCGAGGTGCTGCACCCCATCGAGCACGACCTGCTCGTCGACGCGGTCCGGCTCATCGCCCAGGGCGCGGTTCGGCTCGACCCCGCCAACCCGCGTCGAGTCGTCATCTCACGGTAGATTGGAGCTGATGGACGCGAGTGCACAGCCGATGAGCGTGCCGGCCCCGGCGTCCGAGGAGCTCCCGGTCAGGCGCGCGCTGCTCTCGGTCTCTGACAAGACCGGGATCGTCGAGTTCGCCCGTGGGTTGACCGAGCTGGGGGTCGAGGTCATCTCCACCGGCGGCACGGCCCGGGCGTTGACGGAGAACGGCATCCGCGTGCGCTCCATCTCCGAGCTCACCGGCTTTCCGGAGATCATGGACGGCCGGGTCAAGACGCTGCACCCCAAGCTCTATGCCGGCCTGCTGGCGGTGCGCGACAACGATGAGCACCTCGCGGCCGCCGAGGAGCACGCCGTCGAGTTCGTCGACCTGGTGTGCGTCAACCTGTATCCGTTCGAGCGCACCGCCGCCCAGCGCGGGGCCACCGACGACGAGATCATCGAGAACATCGACATCGGCGGACCCACCATGATCCGCGCCGCGGCCAAGAACCACGCCTACGCGGTTCCGGTGGTCGACCCGGTGGCCTACGACGCGGTTCTGGCCGAGCTGCGCGAGTCTGACTGCCGGCTGTCGCCCAACACGCGCGAGAGCCTGGCCGCCGAGGCGTTCGCCTACACCGCCCGCTACGACACCGCAATCGCGCGGTGGTTCCAGGAGAAGCGCGAGGACTTCCCGCCGCTGTTCGTTCGCGCGTTCGAGAAGGTTCTGGAGCTGCCCTACGGCGAGAACCCCCACCAGCGTGCCGCGTACTACGAGCAGGTCGGCGCGCGCACCCACGTGTTGTCGATGGTCTCCCAGCTCGGGGGCAAGCCGCTCTCCTTCAACAACCTGCTCGACCTCGATGCCGGCCGGCTGCTGCTCTCAGAGTTCCAGATCCCGGCGTGCGTGATCATCAAGCACAACAACCCGTGCGGCGTGGCCTGCGCGTCCACCGCGATCGAGGCCTATCGCAAGGCCTACGCCTGCGATCCCCAGTCGGCCTTCGGCGGGATCGTCTGCCTGAACCGCGGGGTCAACGGCGAGCTGGCCCGCGCGCTGTCTGAGCAGTTCGTCGAGGTCCTCTTCGCGCGCGGGTATGACGACGAGGCGCTCTCGGTCCTGGCCGAGAAGCCCAACACGCGCATTCTCGATGACCAGGAGCGCCGAATCCCCAACATGATCGAGCCCCATCTGCGCCAGGTCATCGGCGGCCTGCTCGTCCAGGACCGCGATTTCGACCTGGAGGAGCGCTCGGAGATGCAGGTCGTCACCGAGCGCCGGCCCACCGAGGCCGAGTGGCAGCAGCTCTCCTTCGCCTGGCGGGTGTGCAAGCACACCAAGTCCAACGGGATCATCATCGCCCGCGACCTGCAGACGATCGGCGTGGGGGCGGGGCAGATGAGCCGCGTGGACTCGGTGCGACTGGCGCTGGCCAAGGCGCGCGACGGGGTGCAGGACGGCGTGCTCGCCTCCGATGCCTACTTCCCCTTCTCCGACGGTCCCGAGCTGGCGCTCGAGGCCGGCGTGACGTCGATCATCCAACCCGGCGGCTCGGTCCGCGACCACGAGACAGTGGAGGCGGTCGACAAGGTGGGCGGGGCGATGGTGTTCACCAGCCGCCGTCACTTCCTCCATTGACCGAGCGCCTCCCCGGCGACCCTCCTTCTCCGTTCGAGAGTCAGTTCGGCTTCAGCAGGCTGGTGCGTGTCGGCGACTTCGTCATGGTCGGCGGCACCACCTCGGTCACCCCCGAGGGGGCCGTCTGCGGCATCACCCCCTACGACCAGGCCGTCGAGGTCTTCTCCAAGATCCTCCACGAGCTGGAGCGCGTCGGACTGGGCGCCGCGGACGTGGTCCAGAACCGCGTCTACGTCACCGACATCTCCCGCGCCGACGAGGTCGGCCGCGCCCACGGTGACATCTTCGCCGACCATCGCCCCCTCATGACCATGGTCGAGGTCAGCGGGTTGATCGACCCGCGGATGCTGGTCGAGGTCGAAACCATCGCCTACGCGGGCTAGCCTCAACGCTGTCGGTGCGAGGCGCGCACCGCA